>BQJQ01000007.1 GCA_021604785.1 Phycisphaeraceae bacterium | reverse complement strand
GGCGGCATGTTGTAGCTCGAGAAGCTCAGGAACGCCTCGGTCCGGTCGTCCCGCGTCACCAGCCCCGCGGTGCCGATGCCCGGCAGCGGCAGGTCGCCCAGCGGCTTGCCCGCGAAGTCGTACAACGCGATGCGGCTCTTGGCGGCGTCCATGTAGCTCACCGAGATCATGCCCCGCGCAAACCCCACGCCGCGGATGACAAGGTTCTCGTTCTCGGGCACCACATCGACCCAGTTCTCGTACGCCGGGTTGTTCATGTCGATCGCGACGACGCGCCCGTTGGACGCACCGATCGACGTCTCCATCAGCAGCGTGTCGCCGTTGTAATGCGACGAGCCCGGACGCCCGGTCTTGCCCGAAGCGACCTCCGTGAGCTCAAACTCCCCGGTCCGCATCCACGCGTCCAGATCGGCGGCCCACAGATCGACGCCGTTGGTCCCGGTCCAATACCCGATGGTGATCCAGCGCGCGTCCTCGCTGATGTCGGAGAAGGGCCCCCACGTGCCGGCGAGGTACTTGAGCCGCTCGTCCGAGAGATCCTTGCGGCCGTAAAAGAACTCGATGTCGTGCTGGCGGAACAGCACACGGTCCTGCCTGTGGTGCGTGCCGAGCTTGTGCAGCTTCTCGATGCCCGAGTACGCGTCGTCCAGGTCCTCGAGCGCGCCATAAAAGAACCCCGACGAGTCCGGCAGCCACTTGCTCAGCCCGACCTTGCCCGGGATCTCCTCAGCCAACCATTCGCCCGTCTCCACGTCCATCACGTACAGCGTCGAGTTCTCGTCCCCCGCGCTGTACATCCCGAACGCCATCAGCGACCCGTCATCGTTCGGCGCCGTCCAGCTCACCGTCGTCAGCCCCGACGGATCGATCTGCTCCGGGTCGAGCAGGACGCGGTCCTCGCCGTCGATCCCGTCGCGCACGTACACCACGCTCTGTGGCTGGTCACCCTCACGCTTGCGCGTGAAGTACCGGTCGCCGTACGCGACCGGCGAACCCACCGCGGGCACCTCCATCAGCTCGCGCAGCCGTTCCTCGAGCGCCTTGCGCCCGGGCAGGTTGTCGAGCACGGAACGCGTGTACCCGTTCTGATCATCCGTCCACGCCGCGACCTCGTCGGTCACCCGGCCCATGTTCTCGGGGTCCGTGTTGTCGCCCTCGAGCCACCGGAACGGGTCCGTCAGCGGGACGCCGTGGAGGGTGTCCGTGACGGGCCGCTGCTCGGTCTCGGGCGGTGCCGCCAGCGAAGACCCCGCGAGCGCAGCGAGAGAAACACCGATGAGAACAGGACTTGCGCGCATGACACCGACCTCCTGAAGGGCTTGACGGACGCGCATCATACCGGAAGAAGGCCCACGGGCTGCGAAAAAGCCCCGCCTGAGGGCCCGCTGTGGCTACTGCACCAAGCCCTTGGTCAGACGCATGAACGCCGTTTCGAGGTTCACGGCTTCCTCGGAAAACTGCGTCAGCCGGAACCCCTGGTTGATCAGGATGTTGGGCAGGTCCGTGAACCGCGTGCCGCCGGCCTCGTCGAACGCGACGTGCACCACGCGGTTTGTACCCGAGCCGTTGGCAAAGGTGCCGTCGCCGTCGACGATCGAGACCTTCTGCACGCCGGGCACCTTGGCGAGCACCTCGGCCGCCGCGTCCGTGCGCTCGGCGACAGCCAGGTGGATCACGTGCCCCACGCGCGCCTTCTTGAGGATCTCCTCGACCGATCCGCTGAACAGCAGCTGCCCGCGCTCGATGATCCCTACCGAATTGCACAGCTCCGCCAGCTCGTGCAGGATGTGGCTGGAGATCAGGATGGTCTTGCCCATCCGCTTGAGCTCTTTGAGCAGCTCGCGGATCTCGATCCGGGCGCGCGGGTCGAGCCCACTCGCCGGCTCGTCCATCAGCAGCACCTTCGGATCGTGCAGCAGCACGCGCGCAATCGAGAGGCGCTGCTGCATCCCGCGGCTCAGGCTGTTCACCTCCGCCGTCTGCTTGTACGTCAGGTCCGTCAGCTCGAGCACATCGTTGACAACCTTCTTGCGCGCCATCCCGCGGATGTTGTACGCCGACGCGAAGAACTCCAGATACTCGTGGACCACCATGTCCTCGTACGCGCCCATGAAGTCGGGCACGTACCCGATCAGCGGGCGGATCTGCCGGTTCTGGTACCCAACCGTCAGCCCCGCGACCTGCGCCTGACCCGAACTCGGCTTCAGCAGCGTCGCGAGGATCTTGATCGTCGTCGTCTTGCCCGCCCCGTTGGGCCCGATGAACCCGTAGCACGCCCCGTCGGGGATCGTCAGGTTCAACGCGTCCAGCGCCGTCAGGTCGCCGTAGCGCTTGGTCAGGTTGATCGTCTCGATCATCGCCACAGCGTGTCACCCTTCGTCAGCGTTGCCCTCAGCCGCATCATCCGCACCGCCCTCGCCCGCGGGCGCCGCCCGCAGGCCCGCCCACTCGGGCGGGTTGTCGTGGAGAGGATAGATCCACGAGATCACCGTCCGCCCGGACATCGGGACCTCCCGCCCGTCCACGGTCAGTGGCACCGGGCTCGCCTCGGCGCTCGCGTCGCCCGGCTCGGTCACCAGATGCCCAACCACGATCACGCACGGCTGGGTGAACCAGCGTCCCAGATCCCACCCCTGGCTCGCGACCCGCCGGGCGACATGGTTCTTGGCCCGCGTGTACGCCAGATTCGCCGGCTCGAGCTGCGAGAAGAACCGGACCGCCGTCAGCCGGTCCGGGCGTCCGCCCGAATCGGTCGCCCCGGACGTCCGTGAACGCCCGCGTGCGAGATAGTTCTTCAGAAAATCGTCGCCCGTGATCGCCGTCGCCGCCGCACGCGCCCCCGGCTCTCTGCTCGTCATGTCCGCGAGGTCCAACGCGAGCCCGGGCTCCCACCGCCCGGTCAGGTTATACCCGCTGACAATCGAGACTGTCTGGTTGTTCAGCGGCGCGGACCGGACCGGCCGCTGACGCTCGATCACGACGATGACGACATCCTCGAGCGCGCCGGGCAGCTCGTGCACCAGCAGCCCCTCGACGTATTGCCCGCTGCGCCGCTCGTTGTCGCGGAGTTCGAGCACCCGCGGATCGCCCAGCACGCGCGCCATCGGCTGGATCATGCCAAGCCGGTCCTCGCCCGCCCAGTCCACCTGCACTTGCTTCACGGTCGCGCGCGTCGGGGCGGTCATCGCCGACGGGTCGCGCGCCGAGATCGTGTAATCGCGGTTGTCCGGGAACGTCTGCACCGTGCCCAGGCCCGTCCCCGGGCCGGCCCACGGCGCGATCAGGTCGCCCTCGCCGGCGTCCACGGCGCCCACGCGGATCTCGGCCGACCCGTACCGCGGCACCAGCACGCTCACCCACGAGCGCGCCCGCTGGAACTCCTGCCCGTGCACCTGCTCGAGGTACGTCACGTGCGCGCCGGTGGTGCGTTTGGGGCGCATCGCCGCGGCCCCGGTCCACGCGATCGCGGTGAACGCCGCGGTCGTCGCGACGAACGCGGGCCACGCGAGGTGCTTCATCTTCCGCTTCGCGAGGATGATGTACCCCGCCGGCCCGGCGATGATCCAGTACAGCACAAAAAGCACCAGCCCGAACAGCACGCCCTGCACCGCGCGCCCGGCCTTGGCGATCTCGTCCTCCAGGTCGTCATCGAACGAGACCGGGTTCCGCCCCTGGATCTCTGAGCGCAGCGGGCTGCCCGTGACGGTCAGCTCCTGCTCCGAGTAGATCTGCCCGCGCCGCCCGAGCACGCGGTGCCAGAACGGCTCGGGCTGGGGCATCTGCCCGGCCCGGAACTCGTTCGCCGCAAGGTCCACCCCGATCACGGTCACCGCGCCCGCCCCGACCGACCGGCGCATCACGACGCACCAGCCCTCTGGCGAGGTGAGCACCCGCGTCGCCTGCCCGGCTTCGGCCTCAGGCAGGGGGACGAGCTCGTGCACCGCCGCCTTTGCGGGCAGCCGCACCCCGCGCTCCGTCGTGAACAGCGGGCGGTAAGGCTCGAGGTTCACGCCCTCGTGCCGCACCGGCACCTCCATCGCGGGCAGCAACCGGCGCAAGCGGTTGGACGCCTGCCCCGTCCATTCTTGCCCGCTCGAGGGGAGCATGACGATCAGGTGCCCGCCGCGCTCGACCCATCGCTCGATCGCGAGCGCCTGCTCGGGCGTCATCAGCCCCGGGTCGGTCGGGCCCGACCCGCGCCCCCAGACCAGCGCGTCGAGCACCGCGAGCCCCTGCCACCGGTCCGGCAGCGCTGACACACGCAGATCGCTCGCGACCCACATGATGTCGTGCGCCGTCGCGGGCCACGTGACGGTGCCCGTGGAGCTTTGATACGCCGTCAGCCCGAGCGGGAGCTCGTTGACCACGCCGATCACCGAGTCCGTCGCGTTCACCCGCTGGACCATCTGCTTGGTGACCGAGCCGAGAATCTGCCCGGCCCGGAACCCGGTCTCGCCGCCCGAGTCGACCGCGGCGTGCGCGCGGACCGTGATCTCGTCCCCCGGGCCCAGCGCGTACGGCACCCGCATGTAGAGCCAGAACGCCTGGGCGACGCCCGGGTTGGTCGTGATGACGCGGTCGTAGAGCGGGTGGTCGCCGTCCGCGTCGGTCCCGCGGACGCGGAGCACGACGTTTCGCTGCTCGAGCCCGAGGTCGTTCACCCGAACCTGCACGCCCGCCCACGACCCGGGGCGGAACTGCCCGCCCACGCCCAGCTGAATGACGTCGATCTGGATCTCGCCCAGCCCGGGCTGGCCCGGGGCGTCGCCCTGGGCCCGGGCGAGCGAGGGCACCCCGGCAATCGCGACGAGCAGCGCGAGGGCACGCGCCACGCCCAGAATCCGCGAGAACCCGAGTTGGTGCCCAAGACGTGCCACCACCCGGCATTGTTGGGCCAAAACCCCGGCGCGGTTCCGTCGGGGTCCGGTTCCGGGTTCGGGCGTCAAGCCGGGAGCCGATCCGTCCGATCGCGGGGGCATGGGCCTCTTCCCGGAATTGCCGATGGTCGCGTGGCTGGTGCTCGCCCTGCTCGGGGCGGGGGTGTGTGTCGCGATGGTCCGCTCGCTGGGCTCGGTCGCGCTGGCACAGGTCGAATCGCACGAGCTGAGCGTCGAAGTCCACGCCCTTCGGCTCGAGTATGAGCGACGCCTCCGCGACCGCGAGAACGGCGTCGAGCCCGACCTCGGCGAGGACGAGATCATCGAGGTCTCGCCCGTCGACGAGGTGTAGCCGCCCGTCACGAGCGGCTCACCCGGACCGCCGCGAGCGCCTCCGGGATCATCGCGTGCGTCCGCGCGCCCAGCCGCCAGCAGTCCAGGTCGAATTTCTCGTTGGGCGAGTGCACCCGGTCGTTCTCGAGCCCGAAGCCGGCGAAGATCGTGTCCATCCCCAGCTCGCGCTTGAGCAGCCCCGCGATCGGGATCGACCCGCCCGTCTTGATCAGCGCCGGCTCGGTGCCCGCGGCCTTGGCGAGCGCGTCGCGAACGGCGCGCAAGGGCGGTGAGTCCGTCCCCACCGTCGCGGGGTGCCCGCCGCCGTGGTCGATCAGCTCCCACCGGCACCCCGCGGGCGTCCGCTCGCGGACCCACGCGAAGAACGACTCGGTGATCGTCTCGGGGTCCTGGTCCGCGACGAGGCGGAAGCTGACCTTCGCCGTCGCGTGGTCAGGGATGACGGTCTTGGCGCCGTGCCCGGTGTACCCGCCGACGATGCCGTTGATCTCGGCGGTCGGGCGCGCCCACTCGCGCTCGATGAACGCGTACCCGGTCTCACCGACGTCCGCCTCGGGCCCGAACCCGATGGATTTGAGCGAGTCCGCGACATCCACGCCCAGTTTCGCCCACGCCTCGCGCTCGGCGGGCTCGATGGGCAGCACCGTGTCGTAGAATCCGGGGATGGTCACCCGCCGGTCCGCGTCCCACAGCTGGGCGAGGACCTTGGTCAGCTCGGTGATCGGGTTGGGGACCTTGCCGCCCCACGCGCCCGAGTGCAGGTCCTGGTCGGACGCGTGGAGCACAAGCTCGGTGTACGCCAGCCCGCGCACGCCGTAGGTGATCGCCGGGCGGCCCGGGCCCAGCATGCCCGTATCCGAGATCAGGCAGACGTCGCACGCGCCGAGGGTGTCCTTGTTCTGCGCGACGAACCGCTCGAGGTTCACCGACCCGGACTCTTCCTCGCCCTCGAGCAGGACCGTGATCTTCATCCCCCCGGCGACCGGGCCGCCGGTCTCTTTCCACGCGCGCATCGCCTCGAGGAAGCCGTGCACCTGCCCCTTGTCGTCGCAGGCGCCGCGGGCGACAATCCGCTCGCGCCCGTGCTCGTCCGTCTCGATTACGGGCTCGAAGGGTGGCGAGCGCCACAGGTCCACGGGGTCCGGCGGCTGCACGTCGTAATGCCCGTAGAACAGGACGTGCGGGCCCTCGTACTCCGGCGAGCCCTCGCTCGTCGCCAGCACGATCGGATGGCCCGAGCCGTCCGGGTCGCCCGTTTCGCGGATCTCGACGTCAAAGCCGGACGCGCGGAGGTGGTCCGCGGCCCACTGTCCGGCGCGCCGGACGTCGTCCTTGTACGCCGGGTCCGTGCTGACGCTGGGGATGCGGAGCCAGTCCACAAGCCGCCCGATCGCGTCGCCCTCGTTCGCCCCGATCCACGCCGCTGCCTTGTCGCCCGTCATGAGCACCTCCGTGGTGGAAGGGTACCGGGCTCGGGCGGGTGCGGTTCGCCTTCTCCGCGGGGCCCGGGCGGATCGCCAGCCCAAAACAAGCCACGGCCCGGCGTGTGCGCCGGGCCGTGGTCAGGAATCAGAATACAGCCGAAGCCATCAGATCGCGAGCGATCAGCGACGACGACGGACGGCGGCCAAGCCACCGAGCCCGAGCAGCGCGAACGCGCCCGGGGCGGGGATGACGCCGTTGATGGTGATGTTGTCCATGCCCATCGGCTCGGAACCGGACGGCGTGCCGCCCCAGCTGATGCGGATGTCAACGTTGTTGCCCGAGACGCCGGCGAAGAGCGTGGACACGAAGCTGTCGAAATCGCCGGAAGCGGCGTCCGACTTGTCCAGGATCGTCCCCGTGGCGACGCCGTCGATGCTCAGCACCAACGGGTCGTCGTCGGAGAAGAACGTGCCGTCATCGAAGGCGCGGTAGTCGTGGAACAGGTTCTCATCGCAGATGCCCTGGAAGATGGCCGCGTACCCGCCGCCATCGACCTGCGCCTCGATGAGGAAGCCGTCGCCCGAGCTCGCCTCGAAATCGCCGAGGGCGGCGATGTCGATGGTGATGTCGTCGATGGTCCCGCCGCCGATGTTGAACGACCACACGGCGTTGTTCAGGCTGCCGCCCGCGCCGTCGATGTTGCCGTCCATGTCGTTCATGCCGAAGAAGTTGGACGTGTTCTGCCCGGCCAGGCCGAGCGAGTCACCCGGGAAGGGCGAGCCCGAAACACCGGCGACCGAATCGTCGGCCATGTCGAAGGGCATGCCGGGGCCGCCTTGGTTGACGCCACCGACGCGCCCGAAGACGTCGCCCGCCGTGCCGCCGCCGGCACCGTAATCGAACACGTTGGCCGTGCCCGAGAGATTAATCGCGCCGCCGTCGAAGTCCTCGAAGCCGAGGACATCGGCGTGGGCGAACCCGGTCGCCGCGACGAGCGCGACTGCCGCCATCTGAATCTTCATCTGATCGCTCCTCTTTCTCTCTGCTCTTGGAATCGAGATCTCTCTGTCTCTGCCACAATCAAGGCGCCATCGCGCCATCCGAGGCGGTCGCCGCGCGGGTACGGGTCAGGAACTCCGCGAAGCAGGCCCGGGAGTACGCTCCGGAACTGAACATTCACAGGATAGCCGATCTTGGGGTCTCTCTGCACGGATGTTCGGCTCAGGAAACGCGAAGATTCGATGCAGACCGCCCCGTTCCGGGCCCTGATTCGGGCAATCGGGCCGGCTCGCTTCCTGCACCTTGCCCATCCTCACAGAAGCGGGCGATCCGTAGGGTGAAGCCCAGGACGGCATCCTAGCTGGGAGAGCGAATATCTGCCTGAAAAAACAGGCCGCCGAAATCGGCGGCCTGGGTCAGGTCGGTGCGTCCGGAGGTCCGGATCAGTAGATCTTGGCGACGTCCCGGTTGCCCTTCTGCTCTTCCATGAACGCCTTGGCTTCTTCGGTCGCGTCGGTGCCGTTCCAGACGCTGCCAGAGGGCCACCACGGGTTCGGGTCGGAGTACGCCTCGTCCTGGTTGACGCCGTCAACGTGCCCATCCATATACGTGATGTTGATCGAGCTGTTGGGATGGCGGAACGACAGGATTTGGTTATCCGGCGTCCGCACGCTCGCGGTGAACGGGTTGCGCCCGTACGCCGTAGAGCCCTCGATCGTCGGATTGTTTGCGTAGAACGAACTGAAGAAGTTGGGATTCGGGTCCGGGTCGAAATCCAGTCCGACATTCGTGGACATGAACCGCGTTCCGTCGGCAAACATGACCTTCCCGGAGGGCTGCACGCCGACCCGGTCCAGGCGGGCGAGGTACTCGGTTGGCTTCTCGGCGGGGTTTGTTCCGTCTGTCCAGCCGAACCTGAATCCGCCGTTGCCGTCGTGCTGAAACCCTTTGCTCGGGTGCAGGAAGTACATGCTGGTGGGCGCCAAGTAGCTGACCTGCTTGATCCCCACGGTCTGGGCGATCAGGTCAAACTCGTCGAAGTCGTCCGGCTTGCCCACCGGGTACACGGTGTCGTTGTACGATGTCGCGCCGGCGCATCCCCAGTCGTTGAAGAGCTGCGCGGTGCGTTCGGCACGGTTCGGAGACAGGTTCACAGCGTCGCCCATGATCGGGCTCAGCCAGTCGAGAGAAGTCGTTGGCGATGTCGAAGTGGTGTTGAATATCAACTCCTCGGGGTCGAGGGCGCCGGTGATGTTCTGCCATTTGTACGGCGCGAGGTTGGTTGTCGCAGCCGAGAGGTACTCGCTGTTGTCGATCGCGTAGACCGTCTGGAACTGCCCGATGCTGCGGGTGTTCGAACGGCACACGATAGAGCGGGCCGTCCCCCGCGCCTGCCCGAGTGCCGGCAGCAGAATGCCGATGAGCAACGCGATAATCGCGATCACCACCAGCAGCTCGATGAGCGTGAATCCACGTCTGTTGTTCCGCTTCGACACCCTGCGCCTCCTCTTCGTCACTCCACGGCAATGTTGCCGCGAATATCACCCCTGTAGCGGGGACTTATATTTCTTCGCCGACCTGACCTGAGCCGATGGCACGGCCCATGTATCGGGATCGATCGAAGACGCCGGTTCGACGCCCATCTCCTCGATCGCGGGGAGGTAGTGCTCGCCGATCCGCCACTCGCCCTCGTCGTCGCGGATGATCGGAACCAGCGTTCGTTCACGCGTCTCTGGGTGCATCGCGGGGATCGCCATGCCCCGGCGTCCTGAGACATCCGCGACGTAGAGCTCGCCGCTAGGCACATCAATGAAGTAGAGGCGATCCGGCAGATTCACGCTCTTGCCGCCGAAAATCATCCAAGCCAAGCCCACGCCAACCACGAGGATCGCGACCACAAAGAGCACGGCTTGCCAAGGCTTAACTTCGCCCATGGATTGAGTCCGATCCCCAGGTGCCCTCCGGCACCGTTCCCTGAATCGCCCCGCCCGGGCTCAGCCCGGGCTTCGTCCTTGCACCGCACCCCGCGAGGGGCTTCTGCGGGTCAGTTTAGCCGCTTGTGCGCCCGCCGCGCCCTGTTTGGGGCCCGATTGTTAAGGAGTTTGCCCGCCCGCGTCGCTGGTCCCGACCGCCTCGACGGGCCTCAGGTCCACAGCGACCGGGTAATGGTCCGCCGCATACCCCTCAAACGTGGGGAGTGTTCGCCAATCCACCTGCTTCGGGCGGGCCGGCGTGCCGAGCACAAACCCCGAACCCGCAACGAGTTCCGCCCCGATCGCCCGGTTCGCCAGGATCAGGTCGATCCGGCGCCCGCTCTCGTGGGTCGTGACGGCGTCGCCCGCCTTGGACTCGGACTCGAACACGTCTGTGAAGCCTGCGCGAAAGTACGTCTTCACACTCTCGTCACGCACCTCGGCGTTGAAATCACCCAGCACGAGCACGTTCGCGCTGGGGCTTTGCGCCGACAACTCCGTCAGGATCGACGCGAGCTTCTTCGCCTCGGCTTCGCGCCAGTACCCGGCGTGCCGTCCCGATTTGTGGTGCACCACCGCGACCGTGAAGGCGTAGTCCTCGTCGTTGCCGGCTGAGCCCGCCGGCACCGTGACGTCCACCAGCATCGGCGACCGGCGGAACGCCAAGGGCTGCCCGGCGTTCCAGTTCTCGTTGTTGCCGTACTTGTCCGGGTGCACGCCCCCGAGCTTCTCCCGCGGCCAGTTCCGCCCCTCGCCCAGCGGAAACCGCGAGAGCACCCCCTGCTCGATCCCCCGGTCCGTGCCCGCGTCGATCGAGACCACGTGCTCGTACCCCATGCCCGACAGGTACGCGTCGCGGAACGCGACCAGCGCGTCGTACGACTCGATCTCCTGGACGCACAGCACGTCCGCGTCCAGCTTCTGGATCGCCCGGGCGACCGCCCGCAGCTCGTGCTCGGGCTTCTCGTCGTCGATGTCCTCGTTGTCGCCCGAGAGCGCCGGGTCGTCCACGTCGTCGAAGAGGTTCTCGACGTTGTACGTCGCGACGCGGATCGCCCCGGGCGTCTTCGCGGGCGCCTCGGCGATGCCGAACCGACGCATCGAGTCGAACTTTGCCAGCTCATCGACCTCCGGCGCGGCGGGCTGGGCTTCCGCGACGGCCTCGGGATGCTCGGGATGGCCCGCAAACGCGGACATGCCGACGGCGGAGCCGCACGCGAGGGCGATGATCAGGCTGATTCGGGTTCTCACGGGCGATCTCCTCGGGGTGAGTCCGCGGCTCCCCGCGGGGTCGACGATTCTACGATGCCCCGTGCGGGTCATCCTGGCCAACCCGAGGGGCTTCTGCGCCGGCGTCCGCATGGCGATCGATGTCGTGGACCAGGTCCTCGACCTCCTGCCGGGCCAGACCATCCATGTCTTCCATGAGATCGTGCACAACCGCCACGTGGTGGACCGGTTCAAGGGCCGCGGCGTCGTCTTCGTCGAGGATGTCAACGACGTCCCCGAGGGCGAGATCGTCGTCTTCAGCGCCCACGGGGTGTCACCCGCCGTCCGGGCCGCCGCCGCGGCGCGCAAGCTGACGGCGATCGACGCGACGTGCCCGCTGGTCACCAAAGTCCACGCCGAGGCGATCCGGTACGCGCGGCAGGGGTACCAGATCCTGCTCGTCGGGCACCGCGACCACCAAGAGATCGCCGGCACGCTCGGCGAGGCCCCCGACGCGACCCAGGTCGTCGAGTCACCCGAAGACATCCCCCGCCTCCGTATCGACGACCCGGACAAGCTCGTCTACCTCACGCAGACGACGCTCTCGACCGACGACGCGGGCGTGATCATCGACGCGCTCAAGGCGACGTTCCCCAACCTCAAGGCCCCGCCGACCGAGGACATCTGCTACGCGACGACCAACCGCCAGCACGCCGTGCGCCAGATCGCGCCCTTGTGCGACCTCGTGCTGGTCGTGGGGAGCCGCAACAGCTCGAACTCGGTGCGGTTGACCGAGATTGCCCAGAACGTCGGCACACCGGGTCGGCTGATCGACGACGCGGGCGAGCTCGACCCGGCGTGGTTCAAGGGCGTGGAAACGCTCATGCTCACCGCGGGAGCCAGCGCCCCCGAGGACCTGGTCGCCGAGATCTGCCGGTGGTTCGTCGATCGGTTCGGCGCGACGCTGCACGTGGCCGATGTGTTCGAGGAGTCGGTCGAGTTCGGGCTGCCCGTAACGCTCAAACGCCTCATGGAGGCGCACGACGTGGACCACCGCGACCGGCGCGTGCGTGTGGAGGCGCCGACCATCACCGCCGGCGAATACGGCGCGGCGGCGGTGGCGCTGACGATTTCCGCGGGCGATGCCGACGGCGACGCCGCCTGATGCGCCATCCCCCCCACCACATCTTCGAGTTCACCCCCGAGACCCTCGCCGACTGGTGCCTCGAGCGGTCCATGCCCAAGTTCCGCGCCAAGCAGATCCTCGAGTGGGTCTACCTCAAGGGCGTGATCGACCCCGCCGAGATGTCCAACATCAACACGCGCGATCGCGAGACCCTCACCAGCGAAATGACCTTCCTCTCGGGCCCCACCGTCGCCCACCAACTCGCGACTGACGGCACCCAGAAGCTCCTCATCGAGTGGCCAGATGACCCCGAACGTGCGCACGTCGCCGCGTCCGAAGCGAGCGTTGAGCACGACGCCCGCCTGCCCATCCTCGGGCAGGCGATGCCCTACTCGGACACGGCCCGCCAGACCGAGTGCGTGATGATCCCGGCCAAAGCATCCGAGGAAACCGGCAGCTCGGCGCGCAAGACCGCGTGCATCTCGTCGCAGATCGGGTGCGCCGTCGGGTGCAAGTTCTGCGCCACCGGCATCGGCGGGCTCGACGGCAACCTCAGCGCCGGACGGATCGTCGAGCAAGTCTGGCGTCTGTCGCGTTTATCGAACGTCGGGCGGATCTCCAACGTCGTGTTTATGGGCATGGGCGAGCCGCTGGCGAACTTCAAGCCCGTCATCCACGCCGTGCGCACGATCGCGGCCCCGTGGGGGCTGGGCATCGGCGCGCGCAAGATCACGGTCTCCACCGTCGGCATGCACAAGGCGATCGAGAAGCTCGCCGACGAGGTGGACCTGCCGATCACGCTCGCGCTCTCGCTGCACGCGCCCAACGACGAGCTGCGCCGCACGCTCATCCCGTGGTCCGAGTTCACGTCCATCGAGCAGCTGCTCGACGCGTGCGGCACGTGGTTCAAGAAGACCGGGCGCGAGATCACGCTCGAGTACATCCTGCTGGCGGGCGTGAACGATCGCCCCGAGCACGCCGCCGAGCTGGCCGGGCTGTGCAAAACCCTGCGCGCCAACGTGAATCTCATCCGCTACAACGAAGTGAAGGGGCTGCCCTTCAACCGACCGGCGTCCGACGACGTGCACGCGTTCCAGCACGTGCTCCGTGAGCGGGGCGTGAACGCGCACATCCGGGCGAGCCGGGGACGCGACATCGCCGCGGCATGCGGGCAGCTCCGCCACGAAGCCGCCGGGGCCTAAGCGCACGACGGTAAGATGCCCCGCGATGCCCGCCCCGCCAGCCCAGCCCGAACTAACCTCCGCCGCCGATCCGGCCCGCACGTGGCTTAACCACTTCGACGCGTTTTCAACGTTCCACTGGACAACGCTCGGGGTCTGCGTGGGCGTCATCGCGATCTGGTGCGTGATCGGGCGACGCCTGCGATCGCTCGATCGCACCGACGCCGGGCAGCGCGAACCCCGGTTCCGCTCGGCGCTCGCATGGTCCTTCATCGCGTGGCAGATCTTCGCGACCATCTGGCGGGTGCTGCCGCAGAACTTCGACCTCAACGAATCGCTGCCGCTGCACATGTGCCGCATCGTCGGGTGGATCGCCCCGTTTGCGCTGATGACGCTGCATTGGCGCCTGCGGGCGGTCATCTTCTTCTGGGGGCTCGGGCTGAGCACGCAGGGGTTCTTCACCCCCATGTGGCACGACGGGCTCGCGTCCGTCGCGTTCTGGCTCTACTGGGTGGGGCACGTCGTCATCATCGGCACGGGCATCTACGACCTCACCGTCCTCGGCTACCGCCCGCGCCTGCGACACCTCGGGTTCGCAGCTATCGCGGGCGCGATCCTCACCATCGGCATCGCGGCGTTCAACGTCGCGTGCCACACCAACTACTGCTACCTCGGCAAGGGCGATTACGAGGGCACCAGCGTCGTGGACATCCTGGGCGACTGGCCCGCACGCCCCACGATCATCATCGGCGCGTCGGAGATCCTCTTCGTGGTGATGTACGCCGTGGCGCGCGCCATCGAGGCCCTCGTGTCACGATCCAATGCCCGGGGCGCTCCCCCCGCCGCGACGCCTGACCCATGACTCACCCCGCCAACACCCCGCTCGTCCCGATCTTCTCCCCCGAGGGGTTCCAAGCCTTCACCGGGGCGCACGCAATCGTCGCAGCAGTCTGTGTCGCGCTGATCGTCGGCTCGGTCGTTCTGGGCCGCCGCTGGCGAGACACGCCCAAGGAGAAACGCCTCCGGTTCATATGGATCTGGACGACGATCCTCTGGCAGACCGGGGCCGTCGTCTGGTGGCTGCTGCCGGCAAACTTTGACCCGACGTCGAGCTTGCCGATCCACCTGTGCGACCTCGCCGCGTGGCTCGCGCCGATCACGCTCTGGACGCAGCACCGGATGCTCCGCCCGCTGCTCTACTTCTGGGGCGTCGGCCTGAGCACGCAGGCGTTCGTCACGCCCGTGCTCACGCAGGGATACGAGCACGCCGAGTTCTGGATGTTCTGGATCGGGCATCTGCAGATCGTGGGTAGCGCTGTCTACGACGCCGCCGTGCTCGGGTACCGCCCCACTTTTGCGCACTGGTGGCGGGTGGGGATCTTCAACATCGCGTTCGCCGCGCTCATGGTGCTGATGAACGAGATCATCGTCCCCGCCTGCTTCGCCTGCGGCGGCACCAACTACTGGTACGTCGGGCGGATGCTGCCCGAGTCGAAAACCCTCCTCAACGCGCTGGGCCCGTGGCCCGGGCGGGTCTTCTGGCTGATGCTGCTCGCCGAGACCGCCCAGCTCATCGCGTGGATCCCCTGGGGCATCGCGGCGGCTATCCAGCGCCGGCGCGCGCCCAGCCGATAGCATCGACCAATGGTCTGGATCTGTCTGACGCTGATCGGGGTCGGGTTCGCGATCGCCTGCCCGGCGTGCTGGGGAGCGATGCGTCTGGGACGCCGGATGGGCGCGCACGGCGACGCGATGGCCCCCGGGCAGGTCAAGGACACCCCCCGGTCCATCCCAAACACCGGCGGCGTCGGGATCTACCTCGCCATCGCCGTCCCGCTGCTCGCCGGGCTCGCTCTTGCGTGGGCGCTCGATTCGGGCACGCTCGCGTTGCCCGGGTTCCTCGAGCCCGCGGCGGTCCACCTCCCCGGGGTGCTCGAGCGAGCACCCCTTGCCCTCGCCTTCCTCGGCGCCATCACACTGCTGCACGTCATGGGGTTGATCGACGACCGGCGCCCGATGGGCCCGTGGGCCAAGCTCGCGATCATGGTCGCGCCGGCATTGCTCGTCGCGTGGCCCACGCCCGCCCTCGACACGCGCCTGCTGACCATGCTCGACGCGCCCGCCGGCGGACAATGGGCCTCGGTCGCGCTCACGGTCTTATGGATCGTCGCGATCACCAACGCGATGAACTTCATCGACAACATGGACGGGCTGTGCGCCTCGGTCGCGGCGATCGCGGCGGCGTGCTTCCTCGGGGCCGCGCTCATCAACGAACAGTGGTTCGTCGCCGCCGTGCTGGCGCTGGTCGTCGGCGCCTCGGCGGGGTTCCTCGTCTGGAACATGCCCCCCGCGCGCCTGTTCATGGGCGATTCTGGCTCGCTCGTCCTCGGGTTCACGCTCGCGTTCCTCACCGTCCGCGCGACGTACGTGGGCGACGCGGGAACCGCCGGCTCTGGCGCGTGGTACGGAGTCTTCATGCCCGTGCTCGTCCTCGCGATCCCGCTGTATGACTTCACCTCCGTCACACTCGTCCGCCTGAGCCAGGGCAAGAGCCCGTTCGTCGGCGACATGCAGCACCTCTCGCACCGGCTCGTCAAACGCGGGCTCTCCAAGCGGGCCGCGGTCGCGGTGATCGCCGGATTTGCGCTGGTCATCGGGCTCGGCGGGATCTCGCTGGGATCGCTCGAGCCCTGGCAGGCGATCCTCGTCGTGGTGCAGACCGTCGTGATGCTCGCCGTCGTCGCGGTGTTTGAGTGGCGATCGAGCCCCGGATCGGGCGCACCATGACGCGCGCCCCCGACCGGCTCGCCTGGACCGCCGCGGCGTTGATCGCGATCCCCGCGTTGCTGCGCGCCGGTGTCGCTTATACGCCTTTCCCTTATTGGGACGGCGACCCATTCCTGCAGGGCGGGCCGCTGGTCGCCCTCGGGCCGACGGCGTTCCTCGCGCTCGACCTCGCCGCGTGCGTCGGGTGCGGGCTCGCGCTGCTCGCGTGCGGGCGCGTCGCGCGCACATCGGCGGTCTTGTTCGCGTTGGGCGCGGTCGCGGTGATCGTGCACATCGCCCGCTCGCCCGAGCACGCTGGGCCCGGGTCGGCGTGGGTCGGCGCGATGGCGACGGGGCTCGGCGCGTGGCACCTCGGGCGGTTCGACACCATCCGGCGCGCGATGGTCGCCGCGGCGCTCGGTTTCATCGGGCTGCTGACCGCCAAGGGCGCCCTCCAGTACTTCGTCGAGCACCAGCAGACACTCGACCACTTCCGCGACACCCAGAGCACTTTCTTCGAGGCACGCGGGTGGGCGCCCGGGTCGCGCAGCGCGGAGGTCTATCTCCGTCGCCTCCGCCAGCCCGCGGCGACGGGGTGGTTCGGGCTCTCCAACGTCTATGCAACGTTCGTGGGCGCGGGCTTCGTCGCGCTGGCGATCGCGGGGTTCGGCGCGTTGCGCGCCGCGGCGACGCGGAACGCCGGGTGTGTGCTGCTCGCGGGCGCCATCGCGGGCGCCGGGGGGCTTGCGATGACGGGCTCGAAGGGCGCGTGGGCCGCTGCGGGGCTGGGGATTGTCGTGGGCGTCGCGTTCGCGATCGGGCGCAACAAAGCTGCGTTCCGCCGAGCGATCCCGTGGGCGATGGCGGCGATCCCGCTCGCGACGATCGGCGCGATCGGTGTTCGCGGAGTGATCGGCGAGCGCTCCGGCGAGTTGAGCGTGCTCTTCCGATCGTTTTACCTCCACGGGGCGGCGCGCATCTTCGGTGACCACCCGCTGCTGGGCGTCGGGCCCGGCGGGTTCAAGGATGCGTACATCCTCGCCCGTCCGCCGCTGAGCCCGGAGGAGGTGACGAGTTCGCACGCGGTGCTGGTGGATTGGGGCGCGACGCTTGGTGTGCTCGGGCTCGCGTGGGGCGTGCTGTTCCTGCTCTGGGCGTGGCACGCCGGTCGTGTGCACGCGCCCGCGGCGGGTCCGAACACGCCAATCCCCGACGCGCCGACCGACGCGCACGACACGGCGCAGGCCCGCGCGGGCGTGGTCGTCGCGGCGCTGGTCGTGGTCGCGGTCTCGGCCCTGGTCGAGCGTGAGGCGACGACGCCGGACGCCGCCGCGATGCGGGCGATCGGGCTGATCGCGTGGCTGGCGATCGGGTGGGGCGTTCTGAAGGTTTGGGGCCGCGTGAACACCTCCGGGCCCGCGCTCGGCGCGGCCGGCGTGGGCGCGGCGACGGTGATCCTCGCCCACACGCAGCTCGACATGAGTGCCATCAGCGAGGGGTCCGCGGCGCTGGCGATGCTCTGGCTCGGCGTGCTCATCGCACCGGCGGGGTGCACGACACGTTCAGGGAAGGGCGCGCGCGCCACTTCATCGATTGCCGCGGCTCTCCCCGCGATCGCCGGCGTTGTGGTGGCGGTGCTCGCCATCCCGCCCGTGTGGGCGTGGGAGTCCGCCCTCCGCGACGCGGCCCGCCCGGCTCTGCTGGTGGCCCAGGCCCGCGAGGAGATCCTGCTCTCGCCGACGAATGTCGATTCGCCCGTGATCGCGGCACGCCTCGCGGCCGACTTGAACGTGACGGTCGCCGATCCTTCCAACCCGCAGGATCTGTTCGCCGCGTCGCTCGTCGCAAGCTACGACCGGGCGATCGGCTCGCTCGACACGGCGCTCACCGCCCGCCCAGGGCACCACGGCACACGGACCGCGCTGACCAACGTGCTGCTGCAGCGGGCGGCGTTCGCCGGAGATCAAGGCGCGGCGGACGCCCTGGTCGACCGCGCGATCGACGTCGCGGAGAACGGCCCGGTCGAGCGGCCCGGCTCCCCCTCAGCGTGGATGTGGGCGGGCGCGGTCCGCGCGGGGCTCGCGGACACCCCCGGCATGGACCCTGCCCGCTCTCGAGAACTGCTCGAGGGCGCGCGGGCGGCATGGGAGCGTGCCGCGGCTCTGGACCCCGGCGGCCCGGACGCCCCGGCGAGGCTCATGCGGGTCTGCGAGCGCCTCGGGGACCTCGAAGCGGCCCGCTTGTGGGCAGCTCGGGCGATCGAAGCGGACGCCAACATGCGCCTCGACGAGCTCAAACAGCTGACCGGCCAGGAGCGGGTGCTCGCCCGGCGGCTGCTCTCGGAGGCCCCCTGACCCGGGCCCCCGACCCAGCCCATCATCCGGCCTCTGACCAGGCGAATCTGCCGGAATGCACCAGGTGCCGAATCCCGCGAACGGGCGGGGTGCGGGCTTGATTGACCCGCTCTGAGAGGCAAGAATCGAGGGCGCCGATGGCGCGGGGCGGCCCGTCCGTGGCCGGCCCATCGATTGTGGCAGAGTTAGGTCCGAGTCCGAGCCGCCGGCGTGGTGCCGGCGAGCGGGGAGGCTGACCCATGATGGAAGATTCGGACCCAGACCCGGCGTGAACGCCGCCCGGGCACCCACGCGGGAGTCCGGGCTGCACGAGACCGATACCACGCACAGACGAGCCGCCCATCTCCGGGCGGAGCGCACGACACACAGCACACGTTCGTCCTCGAAGCGGGCCCGACCGGGCCGGCGCGGGGACGGTGACCCCCCGATCCAGACGAGCGAACAAAACGCACGAAGACGCGACGCGAGCGACACCAAGGAACGACCCAATGGCGACCGACCTGAGCAACATCCGGAACATCGGCATCTGTGCCCACATCGACGCGGGCAAAACCACCGTCACCGAGCGCATCTTGCTGTACACCGGCAAGAACTACAAGCTCGGCGAGGTGCACGAGGGCACCGCGACGATGGACTTCCTGCAGGACGAGCAGGAGCGCGGCATCACGATCCAGTCGGCTGCGACGACCTGCCCGTGGATCCACCAGGGCCGCGAGTACAAGGTCAACCTGATCGATACGCCCGGTCACGTGGACTTCACGATCGAGGTCGAGCGCTCGCTGCGGGTGCTCGACGGCGCGGTGGCTGTCTTTGACGGCAAGGAGGGCGTCGAAGCCCAGTCCGAGACCGTGTGGCGCCAGGCGGACCGGTACCTGGTCCCCCGGATGTGCTTCATCAACAAGATGGACAAGATGGGCGCGAACTTCGAGTACTCGTTCAACTCGATCAAGAAGCGCCTGGGCGCCAACGCGATCGCGGTGCAGATCCCGTGGGGCGCGGGCGACGACCTCAAGGGCGTCATCGATCTCCTTGGCATGAAGGCGTACGAGTTTGAGCCGGACTCGCAGGGCGCGATCGTGACCGAACACGAAATCCCCGCGGAGCTGCTCGACGAGGCGAAGAAGTGGCGGCACGAGCTGATCGAGAACGCCTCGGCTCTGGACGACGAACTGACCGAGCAGTATCTCGAGGACGAGGACTCGATCACCGTCGCGCAGATCAAGAAGGCGATCCGCAAGGGCACCATCCTCCGCGAGTGCTACCCGGTCTTCACCGGCTCGGCCCTTAAGAACATCGGCGTGCAGCGTCTGCTCGACGGTGTCATCGACTACCTGCCCAACCCGCAGGAGGTCCCGCCGGTTAAGGGCACCGACCCGAACGACGAGGAAAAGGCGATCACCCGCCCCCACGACGACGACGCGCCCTTCAGCGCCCTCGTCTTCAAGGTTGTGAGCGATACCCACGGCGACCTCACCTACATGCGGATCTACTCGGGCAAGCTCGTCAAGGGCACCCGCACGCTCAACCCGACCAACGGCAAGCGTGAGATCGCGTCGCGCATCTTCGAGATGCACGCCAAGGACCGGACCGCGCTCGACGAGGTCGGCGCGGGCAACATCGTGGCTGTCGTTGGCATCAAGAACTCGATCACGGGCGACACGCTGTGCGACACTGACAAACCGATCATCCTCGAGCGGATGACCTTCCCCGAGCCGGTGATCTCCATGTCGATCGAGCCCAAGACGGCCGACGACAAGCGGAAACTCTCCGAGGCGTTGGTGCAGATCCGTCGCGAGGACCCGTCGTTCCGGTCCGAGTACAACGACGAGACCGGGCAGACGATCATCGCGGGCATGGGCGAGCTGCACCTTGACATCATCAAGAGCAAGCTCGTGCGTGACATGAAGATCGGCGTCGAGGTCGGCAAGCCCCGCGTGTCGTACCGCGAGGCGATCAGCCGCAGCGCCGAGAACTGCCGCGGGCTGTTCAAGAAGCAGTCGGGCGGTCGCGGGCAGTTCGGCGATTGCACGATCAGCATCCGCCCGTACACCGCCGAGGAAGCCGAGGCCGACGGGCTTAAGTTCACCGACAACGTCGCGTTCGAGAACAAGATCGTCGGCGGCAAGATCCCCAAGGAGTTCGTCCCCTCGGTCGAGGCGGGCGTCCGCCAGACGGCCAAGGGCGGCGTCTCGGCGCCGTACCCGCTCATCAATATCAAGGTCGAGCTGACCGACGGCTCGTACCACGACGTGGACTCATCGCAGGTCGCGTTCGAGCAGGCCGGGCGTCTGGCGCTGCGTGAAGCGGTCTCCAAGGCAAAATCCCTGCTGCTCGAGCCGATCATGAAGGTCGTGATCACGACGCCCGAGGACTACCTGGGCAACGTGACGGGCGACCTGTCGTCGCGGCGCGGCATGATCATGGATACCGAGGACAAGGGCATGATCAAGGAGATCCACGCCGAGGTCCCGTTGTCTGAGATGTTCGGGTACACGACCTCGCTGCGCGGCATGTCGCAGGGCCGTGCGGCGAGCGCGATGGAGTTCGAGAAGTACGCCCCGATGCCGGCGAACCTGCAGAAGGAAGTCATCGAGGCCGGGGCGTAAGCCGACGGTTCAATCCGAGTGCTCATCCGAGCGGCTGTCCTCTGCGGGCAGCCGCTTTTTCGTGTGCCAAGTGGCGCCGCACTCGGAGCACCGTCCGGGACTTATCAACTCGTATCCACAACTTGGGCACAGTTGATTACTCAAGAACACGGACACCAACTCGCCCTCGACCTTTCCAGTGGGATTCAAACGCCAAAGCGCGTCAATGAACAAGATCGCCCCTATCAACAGGCCCAGTACACCCCCACACCCGACTGTCGCTGTGATTTTCCCGAAGCCACCTACAACCGCCACCATTACGACCACCGCCGCTCCGAAGAAGACACTCATACCGGCCCGCGGAAGGCGATAGCTCCCACGCCTTCCTTCGGCGAGCACGGATTGTTCGACTGCGCAGGGCAACCGGCTCTCATGCGCAAGCCTCCACGGCCAGATGCCAGTCCGGTACACCGGCACGCGCTTACCCGCATCATCGAGCACGTGCTCGCGGAGCAGCCCCACTACGCCCCCGCCTTCCACACCGCCGCGCACTCGGGGCACGTCGTCTGCCCGGCGAGCTCGTACCCGCAGCTCGGGCAACGGCCGGCGTCGAGCATGACGGCGCGGAGCTTGTCCACACCGACGCTGCCGAAGCCGGTCCAGTTGCCCACGACCCACGGCAGCAGATACCGCCACCAGAGGAAGACTGCGACCGCGGTGAACCAGATCTGGATGGCGATGCCGCCGGACCCGGGGAATCGCACGAGAACCCCCGCCGCCACGGCGGTGATGAGCAGCGACAGCAACAGGACTGTCCAGGCCACCGTCCGCGACCACCCGGACCCGGAGCGAGCGAGGATCTGATCGCGCGACTCGGGCGTCAGCGGGCACTCGTACGGCAGCGCCCACGGGCCGATCCCGGTCCGATACACCGGGACCCGCTTCCCCGCGTCATCGAGCATGTGCTTTCGCAGCAACCTCATACGTGAGCAACCCTACCCCCCGGCCTATCCTGCCACCCGCGCCCCGCGGGTCGGTGGGTCTTTGGCCGTCCGCGGGGTAGTTTGACCGGGGACGGCGTGTGCCGCCCGCTTCGAGACTCGGCTCCCCGATCGGTGGGCCCGCGAGCGCCACATGCCCGACAAGAAGTACCAGACCATCCTCCTCTTCGGCGCCCCCGGCGCGGGCAAGGGCACCCAGGGGTCCATCCTCGCGACGGTGCCCGGGTTCCACCACATCTCGACGGGCGACATGTTCCGCACGCTCGACCTGCACTCGGACCTGGGCAAGGTCTTCTACGAGCACTCGTCCAAGGGCGACCTGGTGCCCGACGAGGTGACCATCGAGCTCTGGAAGCAGTACGCCAAGGCGCAGTCGATCCTGGGCGTGTTCAAGCCCTACGAGGACCTGCTCGTGCTCGACGGCGTGCCCCGCACGACCAAGCAGGCCGAGCTGATGGAGGAGTACGTGGACGTGCTCGAGGTCGTGCACCTGGTCTGCCACGACATGGACGCGATGATCAAGCGGCTGCGGCGCCGGGCCCTGCGCCAGAACCGCGCCGACGACGCCCGCGAGGACGTCATCCGCAACCGGTTCCAGGTGTATCTGGAAGAGACGCGGCCCGTGCTTGAGTACTACCCGGCGGACATCGTGCGGGAAGTGGATGCCGTCGGCTCGCCCGGGGCGGTCCTGCAGCACATCCTTGAGGTCGTGGTGCCGGTGCAGGAAGCGCACTTCAAGAACCAGCTCGACGACTGAGCCCGCAAGTGGCGCGAGGGGCCCGGGTCACGGCCGCCGACGGCGCGACCTTGAGCGGGGCCGGGTTTGTTGTTCTTGCTGGCCGGCGTCGCCGCGGATGGCGGTGCCCGAGATGTTCAGTGTGAACCCCTGCGACGCGACGTCCGGCGGGGCCGGGTCGGTCGTCCACCCATACAGCGCGGGCACCGAGTACGACCGCACCGTCGTCGGCGGGTGAAAGTGGTGCGACACAGGCACGAGTGTGTCCAGCTCGTCGTTGGTCCCGAAGTATTTCCACGGGCGTTCGAGCGGGCGCGAGCGGGAGCTGGACTCTTTCAGCTCGGTGATGTCCACCGGGACCCAGATCAGCTGGCCTTCCCCCTCGTTGGCGGCGGGATCGAACAACGCGAACTCCACCCACGTCCGGTGGCGGTTGGACGTGGACAGGTCCTGTGAGTCTTCGCTCTCCTCGCGGTACCCGATGACCAACCGGGCGGGCAAGCCCGCCGCCCGCATGGCGGCGGTCAGCAGGATCGGCAGGTCGTTCTCCGAGCCGGTGCCCGCGCGGGCGGTCTCGTCGGCGTGCTGAACGTAATACCCGACGTCGGGCGAGCGGACAGCACCGCGTCCCTGAGCCATATCAGTGCGCCCGATCTGGTTGCCGCTGTTCACCAGCACCATGCCGTCGTCGCTGGGCTGGTTGGTGATCGTCGGGCGGACGATGCGGACGTGGTCCCACACCTGCTTGGTGAGGAACTTGGCGAGGTAGGCCGGCGGGATCTTCCTGGGGTCCTCGTCGTTGGTCCACTTGCGGACGAGATCGTTGACCGGGCCCTCGTTCGCGAGGTCCGAGCGGACCTCGGAGACGAGCTGCTGGGGCTGGAACGTGGAGTCGGCTTCGGCCGGCCATACATCGGGCCAGGGCAGCGTGTTGGCGAGCGTCTCGTCGTACGTCGTCTCGTAGCAGACGAGCTGCTGCTTTTGCACGAGCCGGAAGCCAGTGGCCTGGACCGGGCCCGCCTCATACCGGGCGTACATCGCCTGGCTCTGGTACGGGCCGATGATCGTGGGCGTGTTGTCGAGCGAGCGACCGTCCACGAACAGCTCGCCGCTGACCGAATCCTCGACCGCGATCGCGCTGGCCGTTGTGGTGATCGTGGGCAGCACGACGACCATCGTCGAGATGTTCCACTCGTGGACCTCGTACGCGGTGGGGTATCGCCCGTCGCTGGTCTGCACGTTGGCCAGATGTGCTGTGAGCTGGATCTGGATCTCCAGCGTGTTCTGCTCGGGCTTGCTCAGGCGAAGGACCGGGTGGTCCGGCGGCTTGGGCAGGTCGGACAACGCCGGGGCGACGGCGCCCGCGAGAGCGAACCCCCCAGCGAGCAGGGCGACAGGGACACGATCGGTGTGCGTGCGCATGGTTCCTCCGGTGGCGGCGTGGCCTGCCGTGCGGGCGTGTGGGCGCCCGGGGTTGGAGTGTACGGGCCGACCTGCTGAGGAGATCCCCCGATCCCGCGTGCGCGGGGCTCATACCATGACCAAGCGGGCGCGCACCGGCGCCCCGAGGAGCGCCCGATGACCGCGACAGACCACGCCGACACCCGGACCGAGAAGGACTCGATGGGCGAGATGGAGGTCCCCGCGGGCGTCCTGTACGGCGCCTCTACGCAGCGGGCGGTGCTCAACTTCCCGATCTCGGGCACGCCCGTGCCCGCCGAGATCATCTTCGCGTACGCCCGGCTCAAGGCGGCGTGCGCCGAGGTGAACGCCTCGCTGGACAAGCTCGACGGCGACCGGTGCGAACTCATCGACGGCGCCTGCCGGGCCATCCTCCGCGGGCTGGACGCGCACGGCGGCATCGCCCGCAATTTCCCCATCGACATCTTCCAGACCGGCAGCGGCACCTCGACCAACATGAACGCGAACGAGGTCATCGCGAACCTCGTCTGCCTGGAGCGCGGCGCGCCGATCGGGTCGAGCAAGGACAGCGCCTACCTCGACGCCGGGGGCGTGCATCCCAACGACCACGTCAACATGGGCCAGTCGTCCAACGACACCTTCCCCACCGCGATGCACGTCGCCGCGGCGATCGCGATCAAGGAGCGCCTACTCCCGGCGATCGAGCGTCTGGAACAGGGCCTGAACGCGAAGGCGCAGGCGTGGGACAAGGTCGTCAAGATCGGGCGCACGCACCTGCAGGACGCAACGCCGATCCGTTTGGGGCAGGAATTCTCGGGGTACGCGGCCCAGATGACCCACGCGAAAGAGCGCCTGCACCGTGCCCTGCACACGCTTGGCGAGTTGGCGATCGGGGGCACCGCCGTCGGCACCGGGATCAACACGCACCCGGAGTTCGGCGCCAAGGTCGCGGCGTCGCTGACCGAGGCGACCGGGGTGCACTTCCGCGAAGCCGTCAACCACTTCGAGGCCCAGCACGCCAAGGACGCCGTCGTCGAGGCGTCCGGGCACCTGCGCACGATCGCGGTGAGTCTGTCGAAGATCGCCAACGACATCCGGTGGCTCGGGTCCGGGCCCCGGTGCGGCATCGGCGAGCTCAAGCTGCCCGCGGTGCAGCCCGGGTCGTCGATCATGCCCGGCAAGGTGAACCCGGTAATGTGCGAAGCCGTGATGATGGCGGCGTGCCAGGTGATCGGGAACGACGCCGCGATCGCCGCGGGCGGGATGGGCGGCGTCGGGTCGCTCCTCGACCTGAACGTCGCGATGCCCATGATGGGGGCGAACCTCATCAGCTCGATCGGGCTGCTCGCCGAGTCGTGCACCGTGTTCCAGGACAAATTGCTCGACGGGCTCGAGCCCGACCGGGACCGGTGTGCCGAGCTGATCGAGGGGTCTTTGGCGATGTGCACGAGCCTGGTGCCCGTGATCGGGTACGACGCGTCGGCGAAGCTGGCGTATCAGGCATTCCGCGAAGGCAAGACGGTGCGGGCACTTGCGCTCGAGCAGAAACTGGTGCCCGAAGCAGAACTGGCCCGATTGCTCGACCCGAGCGGGATGACCCGCCCACAGGCGTGACATATCTTGGAATTATTCCGATCTGGATCGGTTGTCAAAATGAGGGATTGTCCCCGGATGGGGGCAACCGCGCGGGCGTTCGGGTGGAATAGGAAAGCAGCGAACGCGAGGCGTGTCGGACCCCCAACCGAACACAACCCTTGCACACCGCTGGGGACGCCCGGCGAAACGCATACGGACGCGGCCGCGAGCAGCGACCCGGTATACTCCTGAGGAGCCCGGGAACCCGAACTCGACGCCCGCGTGAGAACCAGGAGACACGGAGCGGGTTCGCCCATGAGCCCACCCCCTGTAGATCGCCCCGAGCCGCACGAGTGGTACCCCGTGCACGGTCAAAGTAAGGAAGTAGCTGGATGCTGAACACAACGCACATCACTGCCGCCGGTCTTTTGGTTGCTGCTGGGGCTTCGGTCGCGTTGGGTGCTCCCAACGCGGGGCAAGCCGGCAGCCGCATCGCGATCGGCGTGCCCATGAAGGCGTTCCCCGTGACCGAGGGTGACACCACCAAAGAGGGCAAGGGCGGGTACACCGCCGGCGCGATCAACTGCGGCACGATGCCCCGCATCGAGCGCCTCCGCAGCCGGGCGTTTGGGCAGGACTCGGCCCTGAAATCGAACATCAACGAGGGCCTCGGGGGCCTGAACTTCGCGGTGCCGTGGGACGTGCAGCTCAACGGCGAGGTGCTCGCGGCCGGCAACCGGACGTACGAGCCCTTCAGCCTCTGGGTGGATGACGCGACCGTCCTCGTGCCGGGCACCGATGTCACGCCCAACATCTACCCGGGCACGAACATCGTGATCCCCTACCGGGTCACCAAGGAAATCTGGTTCGAGGATCCGATGGACCCGGACGTGATCCCGCCCATCGACAACTCGGACCCGCCCTTCCCCGGGTTCCCGTTCGATGGCATGGAAGTCTCGGATGAGGCCGAAGCGATCATCATCGAGGCGATGAACATCATCTCCGTGGTGACCAACATCGACTTCGTCGAGGCCGACCCGGCCGAGCAGACCGACGCGTTCCCGCGCGGCACGCCGCTGCTCCTGTACGCGACGGGCGCCGAGGCCGAGCTCCCGTTCTCGTCCGACGATTTCCTCGACGGCGACGGGGCGAGTTTCTCGACCTCGGTCGGCATGACCGTCGCGCCGCTGTGCATGATCGGGCCGACCGATGGGTCCGAGGGCCTGATCACGGCGTCCGTGCTGACCGACCCGATCTCGTTCGTCCCCTACTTCTACCAGCTGCTTGACGAGGAAGAGATCCCCGACGACGGCATGGGGGGGTTTGTCGTGCTCCCCGGGTGGGATCCCGCGGCACACCCGAGCATCCCGGAAGGGCGATTGCCGATTCTCGATGTCGATGACATCGACAACGACGGCGTCGCCGCCGAGCTCGGCGACGACATGACCCCCGGCGTGATGTGGGTCGACTGGGAGCCGCGTCCGTTCATCGATCGTCGGTTCGCGGGCAGCAACCCCGTGCTTGATACCGCCGGCATCGACGACCTCAACGGCGACGACGACCCCGGCGCCTTCCCGACCCCGGTCGAAGGGTTCACCGACGACGACGGCAACCCCAACGGCGACGAGCTCGAGGGCATCGAGATCTCGCCGTTCACCAACCTGATCATCCTGCACCCGAACGTGGCGGATAACCCCGCCGCATCGCAGGGCGTGATCATCCACGAGATCATGCACGCGATCGGGTTCTACCACGAGCACCAGCGCAACGACCGGGATGACTTCATCGAGATCCTCGAGCAGAACGTCGCCCCGGGCCAGCTGGGCCAGTTTGCGAAATCGGCCCCAGGCAACGAGTTCGGCGATTTTGACTTCGAGTCAATCATGCATTACGGGCCGTTCGCGTTCTCGGGCAACGGCGGTGTCACCATCCGCGTCGTGGACCAGTTCGAGGCCCGCTTCGGCGACGTCATCGGTGCGGCCCAGGGCATCAGCAAGGGCGACGCCGCCGGGCTCCGCCAGCTCTACGGCGAGCCCGAGTGCCCCGAAGACCTCGACGGCGATTTCGACGTCGACCTCGACGACTGGCAGCTCTTCATCACCCTCTTCATCGCCAACAACTTCCGCGCCGACATCAACACCGACGGTGTGGTGGACATCGGCGACTTCATTGACTTCCTCGACGCCTTCGCCGGTCGCGACTGCTACGCCCCCCCGCCGCAGCTTCCCGTGAAGCCGGCGTTCGGGCCCGTCACCGACCCGTTCTGATTCCACACGCCCACACACGCCGAGCCCGCATTCGGGATCTGCACGCAGAGTTCACAGGAGCGCACTGACATGGATCGCATGACGCACCGAGTACTGGCCGTGGGGGCCCTCACTGTCCTTGGAACATCCGCGTGGGCGGCGCCCGCGCGGCAATGGCAGGGCGTCGGGGTCACAGCTGTGGAAGAAGTCCGCCCCGGGCTGGACGACTCGATCCTCCCGCCCGAGCTGCTCGACGCGGGGTGGACGCTCGAGTCACTCGCCCGCCTCGCGACGTTCTCGGATATCGACACCCGCGGGTTTGACCCCGTGCTCAACCCCACGGTTCAGCCGATGAGCAACTGGCCGGGGGTTGGGGTGCGCCCCGCGCACGCCGCCGGCAGCATCATCTACCCCGAGCCCTCGATGCTCAAGGGCTTCGCGACGCTCGCCCTGTGGCCGCGCGGCGAGGTGCTGTACAACTACTCCGACGACATCATCGGCATCTTCCTGAACCCGCCGGACGACCCCGACGCGGACGACCTCAACGCACTCTCGGTCATCCCGAACTCGGCCTTCGTGTTCCTGTACGTGAACGCGGTCACCCAGGGTCGCGTGACGTACCTCGCGTACGACGAGGCCCTCCACGCCGGGCAGGGGAACGTGCTGATCGAGGTCAACGGCCCGCTGAACACGTGCTTCAATGTCAGCACCTTCGGGTACCAGGCCAACCCTGACGGCCAGCTGTTCAACCACTGCACGTGGTCCGATTTCGCATCGATCGTCGGCCAGCTCGGCGGCGTCATGGGCCTGCTCCGCGAGCACCAGCGCCCGGACCGCGACTCGTACATCACCGTGTTCGAGCAGAACGTCGGCCCGCCCGAGATCAACGGCGGGATCGGGCTCTTCGAGTTCGAGAAGCAGTTCACCGGCGGCTCGCTCGTCGGGACCTACGACTACGGCTCCATCATGCACTTCCAGGAGCTCCAGTCCTCCTTCAACGGGCTCAACACCATCCGGCTCAAGCGGGGCCCGGCCCTCGAGTGGCTCTTCGACAACCCGGACGTCGTCGATAACCTCGTGACACTCAACCCGGCCCTCGATCCGCTCGACCCCGACTTCAACGACGACCTGATCGATGAACTCGAGTTCTCGATCGGCAAGGGCGCCGGGTACAGCCGCGGCGACATCAACACCCTCTTCGAGCTCTACGGCTACCCGGGCGACCCGGTGCCGTGGATCTTCGACCCCACCTCCGGGTGCCCCGCCGACGTGAACGGGGACGGCAAAATGACCGTCGCCGACCTCACGCAGTTCTTGGGCATGCTCAACTCGCAGTCGATCTTCGCCGACCTCAACCGCGACGGCCTGTGGACCAACAACGACTTCCAGATCTTCTACGCCGCGTGGAGCCCGGGCTTCTGCGCCGTGCCCGGCAAGCCCAAGCCGCCCGCCGACCGCCCGGTCGTTGGCACCGGACCGGGCTGATCGCTCGGCGTCATCCTGACCTCACCGCAGCGGGGCGTTTCGCCCCGCTGTTTTTTTGCGCCGTGTTCAGAATGCCCTCGCCCGGCCCCTCACCCATTGACACACGAGCCCGGGCGTGCGAAGGTCGCCCCGGTCCGAGATCCGGAGGAGAGCCGCCCCATGCGACCCACCGCCCTCGCGTTGATCCTCTTCGCCCTCGCGGCGCCCGCGCCCGCCGAGCCCCCCCACTGGGAGGACCACGCGCACACCCGCCACGAGCACCCGCACAACCCGCCCCACCCCGCGGCTCCCGACGCCGACCGGTTCACCACCAACCGGCAGAGCCCCGTCGTCCTCCCGCTGCCCGGCGAGGAGGACGCGTTCTTCTTCGTCGTCTTCGGCGACCGTACCGGCGGGCCCGACGAGGGCATCGCGGTGCTCAAGGACGCCGTCCGCGACACCAACCTCCTCGAGCCCGACCTGGTCATGACCGTCGGCGACATGATCCAGGGGTACAACAAGACGCCCGAGTGGATGGACGAGATGCGCGAGTTCAAGGGCATCATGGACGGGCTGCTCTGCCCGTGGTTCCCCGTCGCGGGCAACCACGACGTCTACTGGCGCCCGTCGAACGACCCCGACAAGCCCGCCGGCGAGCACGAGAAGAGCTACGAGCTCCACTTCGGCCCGCTCTGGTACGCCTTCGAGCACAAGAACTGCTGGTTCATCTCGCTCTACTCCGACGAGGGCGACCCCGAGACGGGCGTGAAAAACTTCAACCTGCCCGTCGCGCAGAAGATGAGCGACGAGCAGCTCGGGTGGCTCGAGTCCGTGCTGGCGCGCGCGTCGGACGCGGACCACGTCTTCGTCTTCATCCACCACCCCCGCTGGCGCAAACGCAATTACGGCGACGACTGGGACCGCGTGCACGACGCCCTCGTCGAGGCGGGCAACGTCTCGGCCGTCTTCGCCGGGCACATCCACGAGATGAAGTACCAGCAAGACGACGGCATCGAGTACTTCGCCCTCGCCACCGTCGGCGGGCACCAGCCCGGCAAGGTCCCCAGCGCCGGGTGGCTGCACCAGTACAACATCGTCACGGTCCGCAAGAACCAGATCGCGACGGCGGCCTATCCCGTCGGCGCCGCGATGGACCCGCGGGAGATGACCGAGGAGCTGACCGCCGGCGCCGCCGCCCTCGCGCGCACCCCACCCACCGTCGCCGGCGAGGCCCGCGTCGCCCACGACGGCTCAACCCTGGCGCACGTCCAGGCAACCGTCTCGAACCCGTCCAACTTCCGTGTTGAGTTCTCTTTGGTGCCCGAGAGTGCTGATCAGCGGTGGTACGCGCTGCCCGACCACGCGCACGCCACGCTCGCCCCGGGCGAATCGCGCACGTTCGACTTCACCGTCGGCCGCGAAGCCGGCCCGTTGCCAGGCACCTACGACGAGCTGACGATCGCGGCCCACGCCGAGCTGCTCACCGATGCCTTCCGCTACCCGATCCCGCCCACCTCGACGCCCATCGCCGCGGACCTGCGCTTGCACGCGCCGCCCGTCCCCCTCGGCGAGCGGGTGCTCCACCTCGACGGCCGCACCGGCTACCTCGAAGTCGCGAGCGCCGTGCTCAACGTCCCCGACGGCCCCCTCACCGTCGAGTGCTGGTTCAAGGCGGACGCCTACGCCCGCCGCGTCGGGCTGCTCACCAAAACCGAGAACTCCGACTACGGCATCTTCCTCTCGAACGGCCGCCCCCAATTCTCCGTCTTCCTCGGGGACCGATACGCCACCGCCTCGGCAGAGAGCGGCTTCGCCTTGGACACCGACGCGTGGCACCACATCGCCGGCGTGTACGACGGCGCCGAGCTTCGCCTCTACCTCGACGGCGAGCGCCTCGCCACCACCCCCGCCACGGGCCAGCGCCGCACCAACACGCTGCCCATGCTGATCGGGGCCGACGTCTCCAACGCGGGCGACGGCATGAGCCACTTCAACGGAATGATCGACGCGGTCCGCATCTCGCGCAGCGCGCTCTATGCCGGCGACCGCTTCACCCCCGCCCGGCGCCTCGCCCCGGACCCCGACACCGCCGCCCTCTACAACATGGACGGCAGGCTCGGGCGCACGCTCATCGACGGCTCGGGCGCGGGCATCCCCGCACGCCTCCGCGGCGACGCGCACCTCGTCTCACCCTGACCGCCGACCCATCCGCAACGCGCGCACAAGCCGCGACCCCAGCCCGGCGGTCTCCGCCACCGGCGCCGGGTCCGCACTCAGTTCATCATCGTCGTTGCCCCCGTCCATCAGCTCGGGGTGCCGCCACACAAACTCCGCGCTCGTCCCGGCGGGGGTCGAGCTCGCCAGGTCCGCCGCGCGGACCGTCCGGACCAACGCCCGGGCACCGTCCACATCGAGGGCATCGCCCAGGCACGCAGCCAGCCGGTCCGCAGCGTCAGGATCCCCCCAGCGGCGCGCACACACCCACGCGATCCGTACCGCGGCGTCGGGCGAGACCGCCTCCCCCCGCTCCGCCCGCCGGCGCACCCGGCGCATCAGGCGGGCGTCTTCCTCGTCTGGCAGCGGCAGATCTCGCATCGGTCCTCCGCGGCCCCGCAGAGCCTCACCCCGAGGGGCGCACTCCGGGCCCGGCGGGTGCCAAACTCGCGAGGCAGCCACGGCGCCTTGCCTCGGAGCCCAAGCCCGGTCACGATGTGCCCATGACGGTGCCCCCCGAGGACGTGACCCTGCTCCTCCGCGAGGCGGACGCGGACGCCGGCGCGTCCGCACGCCTGTTCGAGCTGGTCTACCGGGATTTGCGCGCCATCGCGGGCGCCCAGATGCGCCACGAGCGGGACGACCACACCCTCCAGGCGACGGCGCTGGTCTCCGAAGCCTTCATCCGGCTTGTCGGCGGGGCCGAGGTCACCTTTGAGGATCGGCAACACTTCTTCCGCGTCGCGACCGAGGCGATGCGCCGGGTGCTCATCGACCACGCCCGCGCGCACAAGGCCGACAAGCGCGGCGGGGGCGACCGGGGGCGGGCGTTGCTCGACGCCGACGGGGCCATCGCGCTTGATCCCGAAAAACTGCTGGCACTCGACGAGGCCCTTTCCACGCTTGAAACTGAAGACGAGCGGGCGGCGGCGCTGGTGCGCTACCGCTTCTACGCCGGCATGACCATCGAGCAGGCGGGCGAGCTGCTCGGGCTGTCGCGTCGGACGGCGATGCGGGACTGGAACTTTGCCCGCGCCCGCCTGACGGAGCTGCTGGAGGACGACGGTTGACCCCCCCCGACGCTGAGCGCGTGAAGGATCTGCTGGTCGAGGTCGTCGCGCGCCCGGAGACAGAGTGGGACGACTATCTGCGCGATGCATGCGCCGGCGACGATGACTTGCAGGTGCGCGTGCGGGCGCTGGCCGAGGCGTGGGGTCGGGCGACGACCGTGGTGCGCGCGCCGGAGGAGGCGCTGCACACGGGGCACGAGGAGACGTTCGAGAAGATCGGCGACAAGGTCGGTGCGTACACCCTGACCGAGCGCCTCGGCGAGGGCGGGTTCGGCGTGGTCTATCGGGCGGTGCAGGACGAGCCGATCCGGCGCGAGCTGGCGATCAAGCTGCTCAAGCCCGGGATGGACTCGGTCGCGGTGCTGGCTCGGTTCGACGCCGAGCGTCAGGCGTTGGCGCGGCTGACGCACCCGTCGATCGCGCGGATCTACGACGCCGGGACGACACCACGCGGGCGCCCGTTCTTCGCGATGGAACTCGTCGAGGGCGAGCCGATCACGGGGCACTGCGACGCGCGGGCGATGGCGATCGAGGCGCGGCTGCGCCTGTTCGTGCGGGTGTGCGACGCGGTGCACCACGCGCACCAGAAGGGGATCATCCATCGGGACCTCAAGCCGTCGAACGTGCTGGTGACGGGCGAGGGGGCGGAGGCGACGCCGCACGTGATCGACTTCGGCATCGCCAAGGCGATGGACGACCCGCTGACGGACGTGTCGGTGCTGACGCTGGCGAGCCAGGTGATCGGGACGCCGCGGTACATGTCGCCCGAGCAGGCGTCGCTGGACGCGGGTGCGGTGGACACGCGCTCGGACGTGTTCAGCCTCGGGGCGGTGCTGTACGAGCTGGTGTGCGGGTCGACGCCGGTGACGGCGGAGATGGTCGGGTCGTCGGGCATCGGGCGGATGGGCGAGGTGTTCGAGTCGCGGGCGTTTGACCGCCCCTCGGCGCGGCTGGCGCGCGATCCGAAGGCGGGCACGATCGGCGAACGGCGCGGCACCGATGCGGCCAAGCTGCAGCGGGAACTGGGCGGGGACCTGGACTGGATCGTGATGCGGGCGATCGAGATCGAGCCCGGGCGGCGGTACCCCAGCGCGTGGGCGCTGGCGCGGGATATTGAGCGGTCGCTGGCGCGTCAGCCGGTGGAGGCTCGCCCGCCGAGCCGGGTGTACTTGGCGCGCCGGTTTGCGCGCCGACACCGGGTGGGTGTGGCGATCGCGGGGGCCGGGCTCGCGGCGGTGGTCGCGTTCGTCGCGCTGCTGGGCGTGGGGTTCGCGAAGGTGCGGCACGAGCGCAACCTCGCGGTCCAGGCCCAACTCGACGCGGAGCTGGCGCGCGAAAACTCGGACGCGACGCTCGCGTACTTCCTCGAGGTGTTCGGGTCCGCGAGCGGCGAACAACTCGGGCACGAGGTGACGGTGCTCGACGCGGTGAGCACCTCGGCTGGGCGGATCGACGAGCGGTTCACCGGGCGGCCGGCGCTGGGCGCCCGGATCCACGACGCGACGGGGAACCTGTTCCGGGTGCTGGGACGGAACGAGGAGGCGGGCGGGCACCTGGCGCGCGCGGTCGAGCTGATCGACGAGGCGGGCGAGGGCGAGTCCGCGGCGGGGGTCGCGGTGCTCAACGACTACGCCCTGTACGTGGACGACGCGGGCGACTTTGAGCGGTTCAAAGAGCTGATGCAGGAAGCGCTCGCGCGCGCCCGCCGAGCGCTGCCCGAGCACGACCCCGAGCGGTTGCTCGTCGAGGCGAATATCGCGGGGATGGTCTGGGTCCGCGAGGGGCGCCACGAAGAGGCGATCGAGACTCTCGAGCGTGTGCTGGGCTCGGGCGTGACCCTCCCGACCGACAACACCCTGACGGCCACGAACAACCTGGGCTCGGCGCTCACGCGGGTCGGGCGGGACGAGGACGCGAGGGCGATGTTCGAGCGCGTGCTCGAGCTGGCAAGCGCGGACGGGGCGGGCATGTGGGCCGGGCATCGGATGGCGGCGTTGAACAACCTCGCCGGGGTCCACATGCGCCGGGGCGAGGTTGCCGAGGGGCTCGCGAAGTTCGAGACGGTGCTGGGCGTGCTCGAAGCTCGCTTCGGGCCCGCGAGCCCGAACGTGCTGGTCGCGTTGAACAACATCGCCGCGGCACAGGAGCGGCTGGGGCAGCTCGACGAGGCGCTGGCGACGCGGGACGACCTGCGCGCGCGGGCGGACGCGATGCTGCCGGCGGGGCACCCGATCTTTGCGCGGATGCTCGGCGGTCGGGCCGGGTTGCTGCGGGCGATGGACCGGGCCGACGAGGCCGAGGCGGCGCTGCTGGAGGCGCG
>BQJQ01000006.1 GCA_021604785.1 Phycisphaeraceae bacterium | reverse complement strand
CCAGTCGACGGCGATCCAGCCTCGTTTGGGCTCGATGACGAGCTCGCGCAGAGCGTCCGGGTTGACCGCTTGGGGTGAGTCGGGCGCGGGCGATGTGGTCGCCGCCTGGGTCATTGCGGGCGTTTCTCCGGGACGCGGATGGGCTCGGGTGAGACTGTACCTCACCCGTTGGCGGGGGCACGCGAGCGGGCAAGTTGAACCCCGTCCGGGGTGCGCCGAAGGGGTTGGACGCCGGCGCGATCGGCAGGGTTCGCCCGGTTTGACGGGGGCGCATGAAAACGCCCGGGCGAATCGGCCCGGGCGCGAGAAGAGTCCGAGAACCGGGGACGGGTCAGGCGTCCTTGGCGGCCATCATGCGGAGCATGTCGATGCACCGGTTGGCGTAGCCCGCCTCGTTGTCGTACCAGCTGATGACCTTGAAGAAGTTGGCGTTGAGCTCGATGCCGGCGCCGGCGTCGAAGATCGAGCTGTGGGGGTCGCCGATGAAGTCGCTCGAGACGACGGCTTCCTCGGTGTAGCCCAGGACGCCCTTCATCGGGCCGTTGGCGGCGGCTTGCATCGCGGCGTTGATGTCCTTGAGGCTCGTGGACTTGGTGGTCTTGAACGTCAGGTCGACCGCCGAGACGTCGCCCGTGGGCACCCGCAGCGACATGCCCGTCAGCTTGCCCTTGGTCGCGGGCAGGCAGAGGCCGACGGCCTTGGCGGCGCCGGTGCTCGCGGGGATGATGTTCATGTAGGCGTTGCGCCCGCCGCGGAGGTCCTTCTTGGAAGGCCCGTCCTGCGTGGGCTGGGTTGCGGTGACAGCGTGGACCGTCGTCATCAGGCCCTCTTCAAGCCCGAACTCGTCCATGATCACCTTGGTGATCGGGGCGAGGCAGTTGGTCGTGCAGCTCGCGTTGGAGACGACGACGTCCGACGCGGGGTCGTAGTCCTCGTGGTTGACCTTGTAGCAGAGGGTCTTGACCTGGTCGGGCGTCTTGGTGGGGGCGCTGATGAGGACGCGTTTGCACCCGTTGTTGTCGATGTGCTTGTGGGCATCGTCGCGGGCGGTGAAGAGCCCGGTGGACTCGAGGACGTAGTCGACGCCCCAGTCGCCCCAGGGGAGGTTGGTGGGGTCGCGCTCGGCGACGGAGTTGGTGGTCTTGCCGTTGACGGTGAAGGTCTTCTCGTCGGCGGTCACCTCGGCGTGCTTGCCGTCGATGAGGAAGCGGCCGTGCATGGTGTCGTACTTGAGGAGGTACGCGAGGTTGGGGGCTTCGACGAGGTCGTTGACCGCGACGATCTCGAACTCGCCACCGGACTGGGCGGCGAAGCGGTAGACGAGTCGTCCGATGCGGCCGAAGCCGTTGATTCCGATGCGGATGGGCATGGGGTCCGTCCTTTCTCTTCCAACTCCGCGGGCCGCGTGCCCGGGGGAAGGGATGATATGGCCCTCATCTGGAAAGGTCTTTCTGGGGGGTGGCTATTCCTGCCAGGATCCAATCCTCCGCCCAGGCCACCAATCCGGATGCCCGGTCCATTCGCCGTCCGGAGGGTACCAGTCTCTCACCTCGATAGACCACGTCAGCGGCACTTCGGCGGACCACGGATTCGCCACATCCCACAAAGCTCTGGCATCCTCATCCGATTGAACGAACCCGTAGATGTACACGGTTTCATTCGCATTGGCGTGAAACTTGACGTCCTCCCATCGCGGGTCATCTCGGAGCATGGGCACCTCCCGATCAATGACCACTTGGCATGCCGCCATGCGCTCGGCTTGGCGGCCGCCCCAGTTGGCCCGAACGCGAGGGATGACGAAGGCGATCAGCGCCGCCGTGACACTGATGATGACCACGGCGGCGACCCATTTCGGGATTGGCCGATTGAGGGCGCTTTCAACGCTCATCTTGAACTCTACTCCTCGATGTCCGTCAGTGATTTCGGGCGGATCGCAACCCGCAGCGCGTTGGCGACAGCGAAGACGTCGATGAGCTCCTGCGAGATCGCCCCGGCGACGGGGGGCAGGTAGCCGGCGGCGGCGATGAGCATGCCGACGATGCTCAGGATCATCCCGCCGACCGCGCTCTGGAGGGCGACGCGGCGGAGGCGGCGGGAGATGTGGAAGAACTCGTCCACGCGCTCCAAGGTGGTGTCGAGCACGACGACGCCGGCGGCTTCGGTGGTGATGTCGCTGGCGCGCCCGAAGGCGATGCCGACGGTCGAGAGCATGAGGGCGGGGGCGTCGTTGATGCCGTCGCCAACGAAGCAGGTGCGGGCTCGCTCGGATTCGGCGCGGACGATCTCGACTTTCTGCTCGGGGGTCTGCTCGGCGAAGACGATGGGAATGCCGACCTTCTCGGCGAGGTACTCGGCTTCGCTCTTCCGATCGCCCGAGACGAGCATGACGCGGTCAAACTTGTGCTTGCGGGTGAGGTGCTCGATGAAGGCGCGGCTGCCGGCGCGGGGCTCGTCGCGGAACCGGAGCGTGGCGGCGTAGCGACCGTCGAGCACGACGACGCATTCGAGCCCCTCGGCGGTGGGGGGGAGCTGGGCGTCGGGCTGGGCTTCGAGGGTTCGGCGGCGGTCGGTGACGAGGACCTCGACGCCGTCCACGACGCCGCGGAGGCCCTGGCCGCGGGGCTCGGCGATCTCGCGGGGCTCGTAGGTCGGGAGGGTCTCGCGCTGGGCGCGGCGGACGATCGCACCGGCGAGCGGGTGCTTGGAGTAGTGCTCGAGCGCCGCGACGAGGGCGAGGGCGCGGTCCGGGTCGATGCCCTCGGCGGGGAGGATCTCGGTCAGCGTGGGCGTGCCGTAGGTGAGGGTGCCGGTCTTGTCGAAGATGATCGTGCGGCAGGTGTCGATCGTTTCGAGGGTCGCGGGGTCCTTGACGATGATGCCCCGCTTGGCGGCGAGCGAGATCGACCCGATGATCGCGGTGGGGATCGCGATGAGAAGCGGGCAGGGCGTGGCGACGACGAGCACGGCAAGGAAGCGGACCGGGTCGCCCGAGACGCCCCACGCGCCCAGCGCGAGCGCGACGGCGAGGGGGGTGTACCACGCGCCGAGCGAGTCGGCGAGCCGGCGCATCTTCGGGCGGCGCTGGGCCGAGTCCTGCATGACGGCCATGATCTTGGCGTAGCGGGAGTCCTTGGCGAGGGCGGTTGCCTCGATGGTGACGGCGGACTGGCCGTTGATGGCGCCGGAGATGACGGCGGAGCCCGGGGCCTTGGACATCATGTAGGGCTCGCCGGTCAGGAACGACTCGTCCATGACGGCGTGGCCCTCGACGACGGTGCCGTCCACGGGAACGATCTCATGCGGGTGGATGACGACGCGGTCGCCGACGACGACCTCGTCGATCGTGACGTCTGCCATGCGCCCGTTGCGGCGGACGTGGGCGACGGAGGGGACGCGCTTGGCCAGGGCCCGCAGGACGCCCGAGGCGCGCTGGACGGCGTAGCCCTCGAGGGCCTCGCCGCCCGAGAGCATGAGGACAACGAGGACGCCGGCGAGGTGCTCGTCGAGCAAGATCGACGTGACGATGGAGATGCCGGCGAGGAGGTCGGACCCGAACTCGCGGCGGATGGCCTTGGCGGCGAGTTCGAGGACGAGCGGGCCGCCGCCTCCGATTAGGGCGATCCAGAGGGGGAGGCGGTACGACGCTTCGGAGCCGTCGAGGGCGTATCTGATGACGAGGTGCGCGGCGATCGCGGCGAGCGCGAGGACGGCGATCGCGACGTCCTTGTGCGCCCAGAGCGAGCGGATCGGGCCGGCGGTGTGGTCAGGCTCTGGCGAAGGCACGCTCACGCTCCATGCGGACCGAACCGGCGACGATGGCGGCGATCGCGCGCCCCCGGAGTTGTCGACCGAGGAAGGGAGTGTTCGTGCTCTTGCCGGCGAGCTCGGATTCGGTGAGTGTCCAGGTGAGGTCGGGGTCGATGACGGTCACATCGGCAGGGCCGCCGACGGTGAGCGCGCCGAGGCCGGCGCGGGCGTCGAGCCCGCAGAGCTTGGCGGATTCGAGGGTCATCAGCTCGATCAGGCGGGGCCAGTCGATGGCGCCGGTGTGGACGAGCGCCTCGGCGTAGAGGGCGAGGGCGGACTCAAGCCCGATGATCCCGAAGGGGGCGTCGGCGAAGGGGGCGGACTTTTCCTCGGCGGTATGCGGGGCGTGGTCGGTCGCGAGGATCGTGATGGTGCCGTCGGCGACGCCTTCGCGGAGCACGTCCGCGTCGGCCTGCTCGCGGAGCGGGGGGTTCATCTTGGCGAGGGTGTCGTACCCGTCGCACGCCTCGTGCGCAAGCAGGAGGTGGTGGGGGGATGCCTCGCCGGATACGGGCTGTCCCTCGGCGCGAGCGCGCCGGAGGATCTCGACGGTGCCCGCCGAAGAGACGTGCTGGACGTGGTAGCGGCATCCGATGGAACGGTTCAGGCGCACGTCGCGCTCGACGATGATCTCCTCGGCCTCGCGGGGCCACCCACCGAGCCCGAGCTTGGCCGACACCGTGCCCGCGTGCATCGCGGCGCCGCGGGTGAGTGTCGGGTCCTGGGCGTGCTGCATGAAGGCGAGCCCGGCGCGGGCGGTCTCGGCGAGCACGGCTTTCATCACGCCGGCGGACTCGATCACATCGCCGTCGTCGGAGATGCCCACGGCGCCGGCGTTGGCGCACAGACCGATCTCGGCGGGGCGCTCACCCTTGCGGGCCTGCGTGCCGGCGGAGACGACGAAGACGCGGCAGACTGCCGTCTCGCGCGCGCGGGCAGTGATCATCCGCACCATGTCCGGCGTGTCGATCGCGGGGCTCGTGTTGGGCATGCAGCAGACGGTCGTGAACCCGCCCGAGACCGCGGCGGCGGTGCCCGACGCGATGTCCTCCTTATGAGTCTGCCCCGGCTCGCGGAGGTGGACGTGCGGGTCGATGAGCCCGGGCACGACCAGGCACCCCTCGGCGTCCAGGACGCGGGCCGCGGGGGAGCGGTCCAGTTTCGCCCCGATCGCGCCGACCCGCCCGTCCTCGACGGCGACGTCAGCGACGCCGTCGTGCCCGGAGGCGGGGTCGATCACGCGACCATTGACGATGATCAGAGGCTCGGCGGCGGGGTGTGGGCTCACGCTGGGAGGATATCGGGCACGCGCCCGGGAGGACGCCGAACGGGCGCCCGGTTTCCCTTGGACGGCGGCGGCGGGGGAACCTACCCTGTGCCCTCGGGCCTCGGCCCGACACGGGGCGTAGCGCAGCTTGGTTAGCGCGTCTGACTGGGGGTCAGAAGGTCGGAGGTTCGAATCCTCTCGCCCCGATTGAAGCGGAAGTCTTTGAATATCAAAGCCTTCCGCTTTTCATTGCGTTCATACGACCGCGACTCCAAAGCCGGTAATTGGGGTGTTTGGTCGTAGAATACCGGCTTCGCCACTTGCAACTGAGAGTCCCCGACCATCCCGTAGAGTCCAAATACTCAGCCGAAGTGGAATCACGATGATTACAGCGTGAAGCAGCTGGCTTGATCCGCGATGTGCGCACGATCACGACCCCGAACGGTCGCTGGGTTCGCAGTTTCACCAAATGAAGTGGGGGAGTTCAGGCCGCGCGTCGGTATGAGCGGATCAGGCCGCCGATCTTCTCGTCACACACGATCCTGTCCTCGGACGGCACGAGTTGAGCGCATGGGTGCAGCAGGTTGTTGCCTAGGCCTTGGTGCGGGCGGTCGCGGTTGTAGTGCTCGACGTACGAGTCGACTGCTCTCCGCAGATGTTGCTCACCGATCGGGATGACGTGCTCGAGACACTCGCTCTTGATCGAGCGGACGAAGCGTTCCGCGTATGCGTTCAGATTCGGGCTTCGCGGTGGAAGTTTGACGGATTCGATACCGCAGGCTTGCAGTATGTCGACCATGGCTCCCGTGAATAGCGGGTCCCGGTCGTGGATCAGGTGCGTGTGGCTCGCGAGGAACCCCTCGAAATCGTCGAGCAGACGGCGGAGCGGGTTGGTAACCCGCGCACCATGCGGCTGGCTGCTCATCCCGACTATCTCGACTCTGCGCGTTGACAGATCGATCACGAGATGACACGCTGGTGGTGATCGTTGAGTATGCCTGCGACAATCACGCTCAGTAGCTTCCAGGGGTGCAGAGTTCGGGCCATGGAGCAAGGCAGCGTCTGGATTCCGGCCTCTCAGAAGCTCGGCTCAATATTTGGACCCTACGGGATCGATCGCGCCCGCTCCGCACCACACGAACATGCCCGCGAACACGATGCTCGGCGCCGCATACAGCGCGAGGGCGAGCAGAATGACGGTGCTTGGGTGCATCAGCGGGCTGTCCTCGGCTCTTCGAGCAGCGTGTAGAGCACGTTATCCACGAACGCCGGGTCGCGCGTCAGCCCGATGTGGTTGGTGAAGCAGAACTGCACGCGGTCCCACGCGATCGGAGAGCGGAGCCCCGGGGCGTATGCGGATCCCACGCGTTCGTCCATCAGGGCGCTGGTGCGAGAGACCGTGCCGTCGCCCGGCGCGGACTCGGCGAGCCGGATCCGCCCGCGCGCGTCCACGGCGTAGACCGCGGGCGTGTCTACCCCGTCGCCCGCGTACAGACTCAGACGCGTGCCTGGTGGTGGGGTCGCAGGAACATCCAGAGCCCGGTGCGTCTGCTCGGCGCGGGCGAGGCACTTGGTGAGGTGTTCCAGCGCGATCCTGCGCCGGTCCTCACGCGAATCGGCCTCGGGCAGCAGCCACCGCAGGTACACGTCCTGGTCCGGGTCCGCGAGCCCCCACCCGTAGCGTTCCCACACCGCGGGGTCGAAGAGGTCAATCGGCTCGCCCGAGTCGGCGTCGATCACTGCGTGATGGCGAGCGCGCGGGAGGAGCTGATAGACCGCGGGCATGGTGCCCAGCACCGCGGGGCGGAAGTTGGGGGCGATCGGGTTCAGGTCCTTACCGTGGACGAGCTGCTCGAGCGACAACGCCGAGCCGGCGCTGGGCGTGCCGACGAGGATCGCGTTGGAGACGTTCGTGGCGCCCGCCCAGGTGAGCGACGGGAGCGAGCCGTCCTCGGGCAGCGGCTGGGCGCCGTACCGCAGGTAGTACCGCAGCACCAGCCCGCCCATCGAGTGCGCCACGACATCGACACGCATCGGCGCACCATCGGGCAGCCCGCGGGCCGAGCGGGCGGCGGCCTGGGCCTCGCGGATCCGCCCGTCGAGCGCCGCGGCGCTCTCGGCGATATCGCGCCGCCAGTCGTACGCGTGCTGGAAGCAGGTGTAGTGCGCTCCGGCGTAGTCGATCTCACCCGGCTCGGTGAGGTCCGGGTCGCGGTACTTGCCCGCGGCGAGTGTGCGCATGATGTTGACGTAGGCGTCGAACTCAACGCCGCGCACAAACCCGAGCGTGTCCACCTTCAGGCGGTCGAGCACATCGGTCGGGGCGACCTCGTCGAGCAGGTCGCGCAGCGGGACGCTCTCATGCATCGGCAGCGCGACCAGACGAGCGCCCTCGGGCGTGTCCGCGTCGGCGGCGCCGTACACGAACGCGCCCCAGACCGGAATCCTGCTCGACGGCTCTTCGAGCTTGGACCCGAGGATGCCGGGGATGACCACAACGGGCGTGCGTGCGTCGCCGATGGACTGGGCAGCGTCGTTGTAGATCGCGGCGAGGTCCGGCGCGACGGGCCCGGACGAGCACCCGGCGAAGAGTGTGCCAAGCACGCCCAGCGTGACAAGATTTGTGCGCATCAGATCAGCTCCACGTCGGTGAGGATCTCGACTGTCGAGGGTCCCGGGTAGGCCATCGCCTGTTCGAGCGCGTCGTCGAGCCTGCCCTTTGCATTGACGCGGAGCCCGAGCCCGCCGCAGGACGTGACGTATTCGGCGATGTTCGGGTTGGTGAGCTTGGTCTCCCAGACTTCCCACGCGCCGGCGCGCTGCTCCTTGGAGATCTTGCCCAGCTCGTCGTTTCGGAGCAGGACGTGCGTGATGTTCATGGCGTGCTTGACCGCGGTGTTGACCTCCCACGGGTACTGCCCGAACCCGCCGTCGCCGGTGACCGCGAAGACCGGGCGGCCCTTGAACCGGTCCCAGAACGGGTCCTTCGACACCGCGTGGGCGCGCGTCGCGGCCCACGCGCCGATCGCGGCGGGGTAGCCAAACCCGATCGAGCCGAGGTACCCGGACATGAGCACGCTCTGCGCGCCCGAGGCCTCGAAGTACCGCCCGAAGCTGTACGTGTTGTTGCCGACGTCCACGCCGATGATCGCATCCGCGGGGACGAGCCGGGTCATGGCGTCGAAGACGGCGGCGGAGTTGACGCCGTGCCCGGTGTCGTCGTCCAGGCGGGACTGCTTCTCGGCGCGCCAGATCGACCAGCGCTTGGCGATCTCGGCGGTGTGATCGGCCGAGGCGTGCGCGCCACGGGCGGTATCGAGCATCGCGCGGGCCGTCACGCCGATCTCGCCCCAGAGCGGGACGTCCACGCCGTGGAACTTGCCGAGGGTCATCCGGTCGGCGTCGACCTGGATGGTCGGCTTCTTGGGCGTGATGCCGGTGTGGTTGCTGAACGAGGCCCCGAACACGAGCAGCAGGTCGGACTCGTTCATAAACCAGCTGGCGATGGGGGTGCCGGATCGCCCGAGCACGCCGCCGCCGAGGGGGTGGCCGCCGTTGATGGGCGCGCCGCTGTCGCCGATGAGGCCCTTGCCCTTGAACGTCGTGAGGACGGGGCACTTCAGCTCTTCGGCAAGCGCGATGACGGCGGGCATCTCGAACCTGGCGCCATGCCCGACGATGATGACGGGGCGTTTGGACGCGCGGAGCATCGCCGTGGCTTGCTCGAACTCAGGCTTCGGCGGCGTGATCTCGATCGCCGCGACGCGGCCTGCGGGCGTGCCCGTCGCGATGTCGTCGGCTGCGTGCATCGTCTGCACGTCGTCGGGGAAGATGATGTGCGCGACGTTGCGCTCAATTATCGCGGTCTTCATCGCCAGGCTCACCAACTCGGCGTGGTTCGAACCCGGCAGGCACACATGGCTGAACGCGGCGACGGCGCCGAAGGCTTCCTGCAGCGGCAATTCCTGGAACGCGCCGGGCCCGAAGACCTGCTGGTTCACCTGCCCGGTCAGCGCGAGCAGCGGGGCGCGGTCCACCCGCGCGTCCCAGCACCCGGTGAGCAAGTTTGTCGCGCCGGGGCCGGCGATGGTGAGGCAGGCGGCGGGGCGGCCGGTGAGCTTACCGAAGGCGCTGGCGGCGAACGCCGCGGCCCCCTCGTGGCGGATGCCGATGTACTCCAACTCGCCCGCGAGGCACCGGCGCCGGATCGCGTCGGCGAGCCCGAGGTTCGAGTGCCCGACCATGCCGAAGATGCTGGTGAGCCCCCACGCGACCATCGTTTCGGCCATGACGTCCGTGACCGTGCGCTCGTGCGGGGTCTCGGGCTCGATGCCGACATAGACGCCGTCGTCGCGCTCCTCGACGGGGTAGGTCGTCAGCCCGTCGTCGTACCCGCCCGGTGGCTTGCCGGTGATGGGGTGGAAGTCCCACCCGTGCCAGGGGCAGCGGAGATAGCACTCTTTCGTTCCATCGGCGCACTCGATCGAGCCCTCGCCCAGCGGGCCTCCCTGGTGCGGGCAGGCGTTCTGGAGCGCGCCGTACCGCCCCTCGTGGTGCGTGAGACAGACCTGCACGACCGAGTCGCCCCGGTCGATCGCCGCGGTCTTGACGCGCCCCTCGGGGAGCTCGCCCGGGTCGGCGACTTTGTGCCAGGTGAGCGTGACCTTTTTCTCAGTCATGGGGATCCTTGGCGGCGATCTCGTTCAGCTCCCGCCCGAGCGCGTACCCGGTGACAATCCGCAGCAGCGACACGCCGCCGAGGATCGCGAGCTGGGACAGGGTGGGGCGGATCATGGTCTCGATGATGTCCGCGGCGATGAGCAGCTCGAGCCCGAAGAGGAGGTACTGCCCGACGCGTTGGCGGAGCGCGGGCCAGCGCGTGGTGTCCCTCTTGCCCCACCGGGCCTCGAGGAGGACGAACCGCGCGATCCCGATGAGCACGCCCCAGATCAGCACGGCGGCGCAGACGGTGTTGATGCCCAGCACGGCCCACTCGAGCGCGTGCATGACGAGGGCGTGGGCGCCGTCGATGGCACCGGCTGCGGGCTCGGGATGGATCGCCGCGGGTATCACGACACACCCGCGTAGCGCACGCCGGCGAGATCGGCGAGCTCGCGTTTCCAGGCGACGAGATCACGCGGAGCGAGCTTGGAAAGTGAATCGTGCCCGCACGCGCGGGCCATGACGGCGATGAGGTGCGTGGACGCTTCGAAGAAGTTCTTGAGCCGCGTGGCGGACTCATCGATGACGAGTCGTTGGCGCAGCCCGGGCTTCTGGGTCGCGATGCCGACGGGGCAGTTGTTCGAGCTGCACGCCCGCATGCCCAGGCATCCGATCGCCTGGATCGCAGCGTTCGAGACGGCGATCGCGTCGGCGCCCAAGGCCAGCGCCTTGGCGAAGTCCGCCGGCGTGCGCAGGCCGCCGGTGATCACGAGTGTCGTGTCCGGGCTCTTTGTGTCCAGGTGGCGCCGGGCGCGGGCGAGGGCGGGGATGGTGGGCACGGAGATGTTGTCGCGGAAGAGCAGCGGGGCGGCGCCGGTGCCGCCGCCGCGGCCGTCGAGGATGATGTAGTCGGCGCCGGCTCCGAGGGCGAAGTCGATGTCGTCCTCGATGTGCTGGGCGCTGAGCTTGAACCCGATGGGGATGCCGCCGGTGATGTCGCGGACCTCGTCGGCGATGCGCGCAAAGTCGGCGGGTGTGACGAGGTCGGCGAACGTCGCGGGCGAGATTGCGGGGGAGCCCACGGGGATGCCTCGGACCGAGGCGATGACCTTGTCAACCTTCTCGCCGGGAAGGTGCCCGCCGGTGCCCGTCTTGGCGCCCTGCCCGCCCTTGAAATGAAACGCCTGGCACTTGGAGACCTTGTCCATGGAGAACCCGAATTTGGCGCTCGCGAGCTCGTAGAAGTAGCGTGAGTTGGCGGCTTGTTCGTCGGGCAGCATGCCGCCCTCGCCCGAGCAGATGCCCGTGCCGGCGAGCTCGGCGCCTTTGGCGAGCGCCACCTTGGCCTCGGCCGAGAGCGCTCCGAAGCTCATGTCGCTGACGAACAGCGGGATCTTGAGGGTCAGCGGCTTCTTGGCCCGCGGGCCGATTGTGACGCTTGTCTCGACCGGGTGCTCGTCGAGCAGGGGCTTGGTCGCCATCTGGGCCGTGACGAACTGCAGATCATCCCAACTCGGCAGCTTCTGGCGCTCGACGCCCATCGCGCCGCTGGGGCCGTGGTGCCCGAACTTGCTTAGCCCGTCTCGGGCGAGCGACTGGATGAGCCCGACGTGCGGCTCGGCCTCGTCGGGATTCGTGTCCTGGTAAAGCCCCTGGTACTCATCACGTTTGAACGGCTGAGGGTTCGCATCCTCCCACGCCACGATCTCGTCCGCATCGACCACGACCGAGCGCGCGCCGCCGTGGTCCTCGATCCAAGCGCTGAACTTGTGCAGGCGCTCGGCGTTGTTGTACTCGGAGACGCCGCTGTCGACCCGATAGTCCCACCCGTGTACTCCGCAGATGAGGTTGTCCCCATCCACATGCCCGTCCGCCATGAGGGCGCCGCGATGCAGGCAGCGGCCGTAGAGGACACTCACTTGGTCCTGTCCGTTGCGCTGGTACCGCGTGACGACGAGGTCAACATTGGCGACAACCGTGCCAACGGGGGCGTCAGGTACGAGTTCACTCCAAACCGCGACCGCGACCTTCTTCATGTGGTCTCTCCCGCCGTTTCGTCTTCGCTACACTATACAAGTTGGTCACTTCGGTGGAAACCCGTTCATGGGCATGGTCGAAGAGCGGTTGTCCGAACTGGGCATCGAGCTTGCGCCACCCAAGCAGCCTGTCGCCAATTACCTCGGGTGCAAGCTTTCGGGAGAGTTGCTGTATGTCGCGGCCCGCGTGAGCACGCAGCGCGGCGAGGTCGGCACCGATCTTGATCGCGACGCTGCCGAGCGTGCCGCACGCGATACGATCGTATTGCTGCTCAGCATTATTCGTGCTAGAGATCGGGAATCTCGATCTTGTCGAATCCGTTGAACGGATGCAAGGCTTCGTGCGATCTGCCTCGACGTTCACGGAGCAGCCCTATGTGATTGATGGTGCTTCCGAGTTGCTCATTGCGTGTTTGGTGAGAATGGTCGCCATGCCCGCACTGCGACCGGTGCCGCGCAGCCCCCATCCGGTGCAGCGGTGCAGATCGAAATGACGCTCCGCCTCAGGGCAGAGGCGTGAGGGCGTCGTCAGCCAGACCCATAGCGGCAAAGGCGAAGCAAGAACCATCGTACGGTGGACAGGGTGCCGGCTTCACCGCGCAAGCCATACTTGGTCTCCCTGAGCTAGAAACGCACTTTGCTGAGGTTCTGTCACTCCGATTCCCTTCACGGGGATTATGGCCCGAGTGGGCGGCGTCGCGGTTCCGCAATACAGGCTTGGGGCTCCGCATATCCGGGCCAACGTTTGGCCCGGCCGGGCTCGGGAACCAAGCCGATCAGCAATTTTGGTTCATTTTACACACCACGCCGAAGTAGTCGGTGTGTTGCCCGTAGGCGACGTACGTATCGCCCGCCGCGACGAACTGGTCCCGATCTTCATCCGCCTGCAACGACGGAACGCACAGCACCATGACGGAGGTGCCCGGGCGAACGTGAATCGTGGCCCGCCGATGGGAGCGGTGAATACGCCCCGTGTCGGTGCCAGGCGTTCACGGCGAAACCAGAACCCGCGTTTCTAGGTTCCACCGGCTGATCTCGCTGCCAAATAGTTCAACTGGTGCCCTGTCACCCCGATTTGTTGAAGGTTGAACTCCTCGGCCCTCCACGGGTGTTCTCTGGCACGCTCGCCGTGATGTTGGAGGGCCATCATGGTTCGGTGGGCACGAGGGTTTCGGTCCAGGCGACGGCACTGATCTGCCAGTCGTTTTGGGTCTTCACCATAGACTGATACCCTCGCCCCCAGTTCTGCATCGCGCCCCCTGTGTATGCGGCGGAGTCGAACGAGACGTACGCCAGCTGGTCATTCGCGACGAATTCACGAACGTCGACCCCTGCTTCGCGGGCTTTACTTGAGCTACGTGAGCGACTGGTCCGGGTCCTCCCTGAGCGGGTAGCAGGAGGCCGTGAAGTACGCGGACTCCGGGAGGCTGTGACCGAGTTGATACGCGGTGCGAAACCATCGGATGGCTTGTTGGAGATCGCTGCCCTGTGCGAACAATGCGAACCCGAGTTGGTATGAATCTCGGCGTTCCTTCAGTGAGCGATGGCTTAGCGGGGTGTATGCCGAGACGGCCTTGTCCCACTGGCCGGCGTCGAAGGCCGAGCGGCCCTCCTCGATGAGCGCTTCCACTTCGGGCTCTGCCTTGATCACCACGAGCTCGAGTGCGTCGAAGCAGAGCTCGTCATCCTGGAACACGTTGCCGGTCACGTTTCGGAGGACGAGAGGCCGTTGCCGGTCTTGGGATGGAAGTACATCCCGGACGCAAAGCCGTACGTTCCCGATGAAAGCGGTGCCGCCGCGGAGCGTGGCGGTGAGCCCGATGTCGTAGCCGTAGGAAAAAGCTTCGTTTGTCTGAAAGCCGGTGCGTGTACGAACCAAGGCGCCCGGGCCGATCACACCGTCGGGGCCGTGCCGGAGTTGGAGTCGCCAGATCGTCAACCGTGCTGTAGAGCCCGCCGCACGGGGTCGTGTACGACGCAAGGATCGTAGCGCTGACCATCCGCTATGCGAAGAACGTCTTAGCGCGTGCGCAGCGGCTGCTCGGGCGTTCCTTCGAAGCCCGCGGCGCGCGAACCCGTGGTCCGTTTCGGGACACGGGCGCGATCCAACTCACGGCCTGGCTCTCGGACGATGAACTCCGCGAGGTGAACCGGCACATCGGGCTGTTGGCCGAGCGGATGAAACCGACGCGTCCCAGCGCGGGCAAACGACTCATCAGTTTAACGCTGGGCCTTGCCCCGTTTCATCCAAGCGGGGGCAAATGAGCCTGAGCCGGACGCTCCGAGCGGCGTTCGCAACCGCGACGGGTGTTCTTCGCGGTGAAGCCCAAGCACGGGTTCGGTGAGTCTGCACAACCACCGATCCCAGCTCTCGCCTCCTTCGGCAAGCACCGACGAACCTCGATTTCGCACGCCATGCATCCAAGCGACCCCGCGAACCTGGGCCTGTTCGATGGTCGAACTGGCTCTCGGCCCATACCGGCAATACGCTCGGCATGCCTGCCACTGCACCACCCTGGAGGTATTGGCTCGCGTCGATCGTGGCGTGTGCGGGTTGGACAAGCCCGACCCGCGCCGATGCGCCAGATCCCAGCGGGGCTTGGGTCGTCGGGTCCTGGGAGGGCCACGATGGCTTGCCACAGGACTCGGTGCTCTGCCTGGAGCAGACTTCCGACGGGTACCTGTGGCTGGGCACCAAGGGCGGGCTCGCGCGGTTTGATGGCGTTCGGTTCGAGGTGTACGGGCTTGCCGACGGGCTCGGCTCGGTCATCGTGACGGCGCTCCTGGATGACGGGGATGGCGGCGTCTGGATCGGAACGCTCGGGGGCGGGCTGAGCCGGATGAGTGACGGCTGCATCACGACGGTGACGACCGCCGACGGGTTGCTCAGCGACGACGTGCTTCACATCGCGGGCGCCGATGACGGCACGATCTGGGTGGGAACGGGTGCCGGGGTTCAACGGTGGGCTGGAGCTGATCACTCGGGGGCGATCGGTGCGTCGCTCGGGGCGGCGGAGCGGGTTCGCAGCTTGGCGACCGGACCGGCGGGCGAGGTTTGGTTCGGGATCGAAGAAGTGGGGCTCTTTCGGTACCAAGACGGCGCGTGCGAGTTCATCGAGTCGCCGGAGACAACACGGAAGTACCCGCCCTCGGCGCTGCTGGTTGATTCGGGTGGAGACCTGTGGGCGAGCGTCGGCAACGGCGTGTTGCTCACGCTGCGCGGCGGGCGTTGGTCGGAATACACCACGTCGGACGGCGTGCCGATGAGCTTCCTCTATTGCCTGGCCGAGCGGGTTCCAGGGGAGATCTGGGCGGGCTCGCACGAGCAGGGGCTGCACGTGTTCCGCGGCGGCCGGTTCCATCCGGTACACGGGGGAGATGACCCCGCGATCCGTTCGATCGAGATCGCGAATGACGGGGCGGTTTGGGTCGGCACACTGAGCGACGGGGTGACGCGGTATGCAGAATCGCGGATCGGTGTCTATCCGGTCGCCGCGCCCGGCGAACTGCGGGGCGTCGCGGAACTCGGCGAGGGAGAATTCTGGATCGCGACGTGGGGTGGCGGGTTGTTCCGTTGCCCGCTCGACGCAATCGAACGGGTTGGCGGCATCGAGGCGGTTGATACGAGCCAGTTCGTGCAGTCGTGCCTGCGCGCCGACAGCGGGGACTTGTACGTCGCGGGCCACACGTTCGTGCTCCGCCGTGATGCGGGGACGGGTGAGATCCGAACGGTTCAGCGCCTCGACGAGTCGTACACGTCGCTCTGCGAAGAACCGGGGGGCTCGGTGCTCGTCGGGGGTCTCGACGGGATAGTGCGAAGACTCTCCGGGCTGGATCCGAGCTTGATCCCGTCCGGCGACCTCGGTGCACCGATCGCCGCGATGGCGCGCCACGCGGACGAGGGCGTCTGGATCGCGACGCGCGGCACGGGGCTCCACCGGGTGAATCAAAGCGGGGCCGTGGAGCGTTGGTCTACAGCGGACGGCCTGCCCACAGATCTGCTCAGCGCGTTGTACGAGGACGCCGAGGGCACGCTCTGGATCGGGACGCAAGGCAGAGGGCTCGCATGGTTTCGCGGCGAGCGGTTCGGATATGTCAACACGAGCCAGGGGCTGCACAACGACGTGATCTCGTCGATCATCGAGGACGATGACGGGGACCTCTGGCTCGGCTCGATCCGGGGCATCTCGCGCGTCTCGAAACGCCGCGTGTTCGAGGTCGAGGCGGGGACAGCCGATGCGCTGCACCCTGTTGTGATCGACGAGTCGGACGGCATGACCGAGCCAGAATGCACGCTCGGGTTCAGCCCGAGCGGCGTGCGCACGCGGGACGGGCGGCTGCTCTTCTCCACGGTCAGGAGCCTTGTGCTGGTCGACCCCGTCCGGTTCAAGTCTCGCCCTGCTCCGCCTGATGCTCGGATCGAGTCGGTCGAAGCCGACGGCGCCCGGGCATCCCGCGCCAGTTCCGGGAAACCGCCGCCCGAGTTCCCGCCTGGCACGCGCGAGGTCGCGATCCGGTTCACGGCGTTCAACGATGCCAACCCCGCCAAGATCAGGTTCAAGCATCGCCTGCGTGGTCTCGACGATGCGTGGACAGACACACACGGCACCCGGCAGGCCAGGTTCGTCGCGCTGGACCCGGGGCGGTACGAGTTCGAGGTCGCCGCTGCAAACGATGATGGCATCTGGCAAACAACCCCGACGTCCGTGTCATTTACCGTGCGTCCGTTCTACTGGCAGACGGGTTGGTTCCGGGCCGGGGCGATGGTTCTGATCATCGCGAGCGGTGCCGGCGCGATGGGCCTGGTGACGCGTCACCGGATCGTCCGCCTGCGCGCCCGCGAGCGGCTGGCGCAGGCCGAGGCCGCCGCGAGCGAGCACCGCAATCACGTGGCGCACCTAACGCGGGTGGCATCGCTCGGTGAGCTCTCCGCGTCCCTGGCGCACGAGCTGAACCAGCCGCTCGCCGCGATTCTGAGCAATGCGCAGGCCGCCCAGCGGTTCCTCGCGAGCAAGGAAGGCCATGACGAGGACATCAAGGAGATCCTCGGCGACATCGTCGAGGACGACAAGCGGGCGAGCGAGGTCATCAAGCGCCTGCGCACGCTTTTGAAAAAGAGCGAGTTTCACCCGCAGCCGGCGGACGTCAACGCGATTGCCCGGGACGCCGTGCGTTTGATGGAAGGCGAATTGCGTGCCCGTCGTGTGGGATGCACCTTCCGCCTTGCCGAGGAACTGCCCGCGGTGCCGGCCGACCATGTCCAACTGCAGCAGGTGCTGCTGAATCTCATCCTGAACGCTTGCGACGCGATGGCCGCGGTCCCGGCAACCGAGCGCCGTCTCGAGATCCGAACCACCGGTGCGGCGGGCGGAGGCGTCCAGGTGTGCGTTTCGGACACGGGCCCGGGGATCGCGCCCGAGGGCGAAGGCCGTGTGTTCGATGCATTCTTCACGACCAAACCGCAGGGGCTCGGGTTCGGGCTATCGTTGAGCCGCACGATCATCGAAGCACACCGCGGGACGCTGCTGGCCCGGAACCGCGAGGGCGGCGGGGCCCGGTTTACGTTCAAGCTCCCCGCACCGAACCCATGACCCATCCGCTCCAGGCAGACACGGTGTGCATCGTTGACGATGACCCGGCCGTCCGCCGCGCGGTCGAGCGTCTCCTCCGCTCGGCGGGGCTGCGCGCCGTGACATTCGAGTCCGCGGCGGCGTTCCTCGAACGCCAGGATCCTGATGCGAGCGGGTGCGTCGTCCTCGACGTCACGATGCCCGGGCTCGACGGGCTGGGCCTGCAGGAAGAACTCGCCCGGATCGATGGTTCGATCCCGATCGTGTTCCTGACAGGTAACGGCGACATCCCCATGAGCGTCCGGGCGATGAAGGGAGGAGCCGCGGACTTCCTCACCAAGCCCTGCTCGGACGAGCAATTGCTCGAGGCGATCCGGGCGGCTCTGGAGGCCGGCCAGCGTTCCCGCGAGGAGCACGCCGAGGTCCATGACTTCAGGTCGCGGCTCGCGAGCCTCACGCCCCGCGAGCACGAGGTCATGCTCCACGTCGTGGCGGGGAAGCTGAACAAACAGACCGCCGCGGAATTGGGAAGCGCCGAGAAGACCGTGAAGGTGCACCGGTCACGGGTCATGCAAAAACTCGGGGCATCAACGCTCGCCGAGCTCGTCCGCATGGCCGAGCGGGCCGGGTTGACACAAAGCATGCGCTAACGGCCTGCACTGTGAAGATCATTGCGTATACGACCAAGGTCCCATGGTCGATTCTCGGCACGGCCTCATAATCCTCCCATTCAGGACGAGCGTTCGCCGGGCCGCGGGGGTTCTCCCGGGTGGCGGTCCGGGTTCGCCCAGAGTTTGTGCCGCACACTCGGAGGAGAGACCATGGCTTTTCATCGCACCGCCCTGCTCACGGCAGGGTTTATCGTATTCGCAGGCGCTCCGGCGTCGGCCCAGCTCCACGCGACGGGGGTCCCGGAGCTGAGCAGCCGCCCCGGCGCCGCGTACACGATCTACATCGACCCCGCGGGGTTCAACTACAACGGGACGTGGATCGGCAGCACGCCGGGCAACAACCTCGGGCTTAACGGCCGGGGGCCCGGCGAGGCGTTCACCGCCGGCGATGTCACCGAGATCAAGGCGATCTGGGCGGCGCTCTCGAACCAGTACCGCGGGGTCGACGTCAACATCACGACCGTCGACCCGGCGATAGCCGCTGGGATGGCGGGCAACGACGTGCAGCGTCAGAATTTCTACGACTCGCAGCCCCGGATGATGCACACGATCATCGGTCCCCCCGGCAACGACGGGTGGCAGGGCGGCGCCGACGGGCTGGCGGGCCTTGGTGTCATTGACTCGGCCCAGACAATCGGCAGCGGGCTGCACACGAACTGGATGTTCAGCCAGGATGTCTCGTTCGGCAGTGACGTCGCCAATGGAAACTACATCGGAAATATCGCGTCGCACGAGGGCGGGCACACCTTCGGGTTGCAGCACCAGGGCGACTTCACCGGCGCCACGCACGTTAACGAGTACGGTCTTGGCGACTCGTTCAGTGGCGCAGGCAGCTACGTCGGGACCATGGGCAACGCCTACGACCGCCAGCGGGTCACCTGGCGCGTCGGCGATGCGGTCGATGACTTCGGGAACCAGTTTATTCAGAACGACGTCGCCGTCATCATGGGCAACTCCGGGATGAGCTTCGTCGACGACGGGATCGGCCACACCATGGGCACCGCGACGGCGCTCGCGATCGATGGCGCCGGCAACATCGACGTGACCGATTCCACCCACGCCGGGTGGATCAACCCGCTCGACGCGGGCAACCCGCAGCCGATCGGCAGCGAGCACTACACGACCGACTTCTTCTCGTTCTACTCCGATGGCTCCACCGAGATCTCGCTGGTCCTCAACGACGGGAACGACCTGCTCGTGGCGGGCATCGCCGACAACGGTGCGACCTTCCGCGGCATGCTCACGATCCTCGACGATGCGGGCAACATCATCGGGACGGGCACGGAAGACTCGAGCACCATGTTCACCTCGTTCGAGGACACGCTCGCGGCTGGTCAGTACTTCGCTCAGATCTCCAGCTTCGGCGGGCATGTCCAGGACGCCGCCGCATTCAACGCGGCGTACTACTTCGACATGGGGGGGTACTTCCTCACCGGGGACGGCTTCGTGATCCCGGCTCCGGGGACCGCAGTCCTGATCTCGCTCATGGGCGTTGTGGCAACACGCCGCCGCCGGGCCTGATCGCGCGACTCGAGCGGGATGGCCCGCTCCTTGTTCTCCACCTTGGCGCTCCGGGCTTCGCTGCCCGGCGCGTTTTTCGTATTGGCAGATGGTGGAAGTCTTGAGGAGACCTCCTCAACGCGGACGCCGGCCGTGCGCTCGTAGGAACTCCCCTCGCGGGGCGCGAGTTCAGATCGCCCCCCTCGCGCCGGCCTGCGGGCGTCGTTGGCCGGCAGCATGCCACGGCGGCCGCACACTCGGGCGTTGGCTTGGCCCCGAACCGGATGGAATCCAAGGCGAGAGCCTGAGGGACCACAGTTTCATCGAACGGGCATTTGCCGCGGTATGCGGGGCTTTGCGTGACACTGCCAATAGCCCCGCCCGGATTCGAACCGGGGACCTTACGATTATGAGTCGCTTGCTCTAACCGCTGAGCTACGGGGCCGCCCTGAGTGTACGAACACGGGCCGCGCCGGGGGTGCCGGCGCGGCCCGTAGTTGGAGGAATCGTGTGCGAACAGGGAGCGGTGGGGGTCAGCTGTCCGAGCCGTCGGCGATCGTCCCGCTGTTGCGGCGCCCGATCTCTTCGGCGATCTCCTGGGCCGTCATGTCCTTGAACTCGCACCAGACCTGCACCGCCGGCGTGCGCCCGTCCTCGACGATGCACGCGGCAAGCTCCATCGGGTCGCCGTTGCAGTTCTCGTTCCAGTACTTCTTCGAGTGCCCGTCCACGATGCCGATGACCTCGCCCCCGAGATCGGACAATGCGATGTTTCCGTTGTGACGCTGACGCTGCCAGGTCGACTCCGTGATCATCACGGCAAAGTCACGCGTCCAATCGAGGTGCTTCTGCGGCGAGCCCTCGACGCCCACGAACCGACCCTGCCGGTCCTTGTAGTACTTGACGATCTGCGCCAAGCGGGCGTAGGGATGGTCCTCATCAAAGACCACGGTGTTGTCGAGCACGATCGAGATGTAGTCGCGGTCGAGGAACGGCTGCACGCCGCGCCACATCCGGTCGTAGTGCTCCCAGTACTCGCCGTCGTTGAGATCGTCGTCCTGGTCCGCGTCGTGCGAGCCGAGGTAGACGATGATCTCGACGTCGGGATGCCGCTTGTGGATGTAGTCGAACGCGCGCACGCACTTGTCGATCACCCACTCGTGCCCGTCCTCGGCCAGGTCGTCCGGGGCGTCGATGCCCATGTGCCCGTCCTCGGCGGTGTTCTTGCCCAGCGGGAGGTGGAACGCGAGCCGTTTGAACCCGAGATCCTCGACCGCCGGCATCAGCTGGCTTTTGAGGAGGTTTTTCCACCCCTCCTGCTTGTTGAGGCTGAAGCTGAAGTAGTGCGGGTTGCTCGACGCCGGTGCCGCCGAGGCACAGGGCCAGTACGCGATCAGGTCGTCCGGGTTGGGCATCGCGCCCGCCGTCAGCTGGGTGACCCCACCGGCCGGATCACCATCGGTCGACGCGGCGGCTTGGGGCCGGGTGAACGTCTGCGGCGCGCTCCCGGCGGCAGCCATGGCTGGTGTCGCGGTCAGCATCGCCGTAAGGCTCATCGTGATACATACAGGCTTGATCCCCAACATCGGTAGCTTCTCCCTCGGTGTGGGCGACGCGTCTGAGCGCGTCCGCCGCCTCGTGTTTCCTGTCCCACTCGATCGCCGGTGCGACCCTGCCGCGGTGTCCCCCAACCCCGCGGCGTCGCAACCGGCTCGTAGACCCTCGAATCTGAAACACGGGTGTCACCCCAGTTGCCCGCCTTGCCGCGTTCCCCGCGCAGGCACAACCCGACCCCTCGGCGCAACCCGCAAGGGTTTCCTCGATTCTCGGTCACGACATCTGGATATCAGGCGTGCGGCGCGTCGCGGTGGCCCGAGAGCCCCGTCGCCAGTTCGGCGGTGAAGGCCTCGCCCGCGCGTACGTAATCCTCGCCCCGGAAGCTCGCTTCAGACAGGCGTCGAACGAGCGCGCTGCCCACGATCGCCCCGTCCGCCTCGTTCACCACCGCCCGGACGTGGTCCGCGCTGGAGATCCCGAACCCGCAGGCGATGGGCGTGTCCGTCGCTGAACGCAAGGCCCGGACGCGATCCGCCACGTCGGGCGCGTCCGACCGTTCGCCGGTGATGCCCGAGCGGGCCAACATGTAGACGAACCCGGTGCACGCCCTGGCAATTCGCTCGGCACGGTCTTTGGGCGTGGTAGGGGAGACCAGCAGCGTGCACGTCAGCCCCGCATCTGCCGCTGCTGCCGTCAGCTCGCCCGATTCCTCGAGCGGCGCGTCCGAAAAAATGAACCCGTCAAACCCGGCGTCCTTCGCCCGCCCGATGAACGCCTCGATCCCTGCCGCGTGGACGAGGCTCACCGAGACCATCGCGACCAGCCCGCACGAGACCTGCCCGCGTACCCGCGCGACCTGCTCAAACACGCCCTCGGGCGTCGTGCCCGCCATCAGCGCCCGGTGCATCGCCGCGGCGATCACCGGCCCGTCCGCGATCGGGTCCGAGTACGGCACGCCGATCTCGATCACGCCCGCACCGGCCCGCTCGAGCGCGGGCACGAGCCGCTCGACGGTGTCTGCTGCCGGATCGCCCGGGCAGACGTACGGGATCAGCACGCCCACGCCGCGTTCCTTCGCCCCCGCGAATGCCTGCTCGACCCGGTTCATCGCGTGATCACGTCCTCAATCTCGGTCAGCCCCGCGGTCAGCACCCGGTTCCCGTCCTCGGTCACCAGCACGTCGTGCTCGTAGTGGACGGTCATCGACCCGTCCGCCGAGTAGATCGGCCACGTCCGCGGCTCCTGCCGCGTCTGCCCCGTGCCCACCGCGAGCATCGGCTCGAGCGCGATCAGCGTCCCCGGCTCGGGCGTCATCCGCGCCTCGGGCCACTCGAACGGCGAGTTCGGCACCGTATTCGACACGAACGGCGGCGCGTGCAGCTTCCGCCCGTACCCGTGCCCGCCCAGCCCGCGCACCAGGTGGAACCCGAAGTCCCCCTCCACGCACGACTGCACCGCCTTGGCCCATTCCATATAGGGCGTCCGAGGTCCAATCTGCTCGATCCCCAACGCCAGCGACTGCTTGCCCGCCTTGCACAGACGGGCGACCTCGTCGGTGGGGGTGCCGAAGACATACGTCCACGCGGCGTCACCGATCCACCCGCGGTAGCTCACGCCGATGTCGATCTTGAGCACGTCCCCCTCACCCAGCGGCTCGGTCCGGTACCCGGCGGTGCCGTGCACGACGCACTCGTTCACCGAAAGGCACGCCTGCGATGGGAACGGCGGCATCCGCCCAGGCGAGTATTTGAAGAAGCAGCTCTTGCACCCCAGATCATCGAGGCACTTCCCGACGAACGCGTCGATCTGCCCAAGCGTCTGCCCCGCGGCAAGATGCTTGGACAGGCGCCGATGGATCTCGACCACTTTCTCCGCGGCGGCGGTGGCGGCGTCGGCGTCGGCTTGATTCCGGACTGGCGGGCGGCTCATGGACCGCGATCGTAGCGACGCCCGCCCACGCCGGGGCTGGCGCCGCGTCCGGCTACCCTTGGGCCCGTGGACCTTGTCGTGCTCGCCAACCCGAAGTCCGGGCGCGGCATCGCCGCCCGCCTCGCCCGCGACCTCCGCGCCGCCGCCCGGACGCGCGGGCACCGGTGCAAGCTCCTCGAGGTGGGGGGGTCCGAACGCCTCGATCCCGAGAAGCTCGCCCACGCCGACGCCCTAGCCGTGGTGGGGGGGGACGGCACCGTGAACCGGTCCGCTGCCGCGGCCATCGAGGCCCGGGCCCCGATCTATCAGATACCCACGGGCAACGAGAACCTCTTCGCCCGGGCCTTGGACATGCGTCGGTCGCCGCGGGCGATGCTCGACGCGATGGAATCCGGGCAAACCGGGCTCGCCGACGTTGGCATGGCCGGCCCGGACCCGTTCCTGATCATGGCAAGCCTTGGCCCGGACGCGAGCGTGGTCCGCCGAGTTGCCCTGAGCCGCCGCCGGGCGATCGGGCACCTGGCGTACGTCGAACCCATGGTCCGCGAGCTGCTCCGCCCGGCGATCCCGAGCCTCACCGTCGAGGTGGACGGTCGCCGCATCGTGAACGCAGACCAGGGCGTGCTCATCATCGCGAACACGCGTGAATATGCCGCCCACCTCGACCCCTGCCCGGACGCGTCCCTCTTCTCCGGCGACCTCCACGTCGCGTTCCTGCCCGCGGACGGCTCGGTGGGTGTGCTGCGGTGGGGGGTCAGCGCGTGGCGCCGGAGTGTCGGGACCCACCCACGCGCGGTCGTAGCCACCGGAATGCGCGTCGGTGTAGACCTCCATGACCCGAGAACCCCGATCCAGATCGACGGCGAGTGGCAAAACGCACACGAAACGCAGACCCGCACCGAGTTCTCGCTGCAACGCGCCAAGCTACCCGTCTTCACACCTTTGCAACGCACGGAGACCGTGTTTTCAAGCTCCAAAGGCACACCCACACCCGGAACACCCACAGCACCGGGCACATGTGAAGTTAGGTAATTGCCCGATAATCCGTTGGAAAGTTTGCGTAGCCCTACGAATGGTGCCACATTGAAGATAGACCGGCGTCACAGGACGTGACCGCCGGCGAACGGGCGGTCCGGTTCTCGGCCCCCGTGTCAGATGGCTGTTGATCTGGGGTAGCTATGACCCGCGATCGCGATGAATCCCGCGTGACCATCCCGGCCCGAAACAGGTCGATTCTGGCTCGTGCGAGTTTCTTGACGACAGGGCTTGCACCCATGTAGGACAATGGCTTAGGATGCGTGGCGCCCGAGGGTAACCCCGGGCTTTCGGGGTTGTGCGGAGAGAAGACGCCCACCCCAAAACTTGTTGTTCGAGACGTACCTCCGGGGATTGATGCGCCCCGGTGGGAAGGTGATGTTGGTGCATCAATCGTCAATTCAGATCACCAAATCTGAGGGGAGTGACAGCAATGAAGATGTGTACTGGTTCCGCAGCGTTTACCGCTGCCGCAGCTCTGGCCCTGTGTGTCGGCGGCGCCGACGCCCAGCGCTTCACCAGCTCGGGCGCGATCAACGGCGGCAAGGCGACCAAGGTCACCGAAGCCCCCGAGATCATGCTCGTTGGTGACGGCATCGTCGACGGCGACGGTGGTAACTCCAACGCTTCGCACGCTCTGTGGTACAACGGCGACGAGGATCGCCGTGTTGCCTTCATGAGCACTGTGAACGCTCACGTCAGCTCGCAGGTCGCCGACGACTGCTGGCTCAAGGAAGGCATGTTCTACGATTGCCAGTACGTCTACGTGCGTATGGCCATCACCAACGGCTTCCTGCCCAACACGCAGCTCTACATGTACCGTGACTGCGACGGCAAGCCGGACTCCTCCGTGGCTCCGGTCGTGGTCGAGCAGTTCGACTACACGCTGATCGACGCCGCCCCCGGTGGCGACCTCGACGGCACCGCCGTCTGGGAGATCTGCTACTACGTCGATCAGTTCTACCAGGGCGAGCAGATCCGCTGGCTCTCCCCGGTCCACGACGATGTCGACCGTGACGGCGACCTCTCGGTCGAGGGTGGCTTCGGCTTCTGGGTTTCGGCCAACAACGGCGTCATCCAGGGTCGCCAGACCCACGTCAACGCCGCCGGCTTCGGCCTCCCCGAGTGGACCGCCGCTGAGCAGGAGATCTGCTGTGGCATCTGCACCGACATGTACCTCCGTGTCGAGGGCAAGTGCTGCTGGCGCGTCCTCGCCCAGAGCAACTTCGATCTGGACGGCCTGACCGACCCGGTCCTCGCCCAGAACGCGCCCTGGAACCGCTCCTTCGATGACTTCCAGCTCGCCGACCCCTGCAAGCAGGTCGACAACTGGGGCATCTGCCGCATCGAGGCGTACTTCGCCACCAACTGCGACGTGACCACCGTCTACGGTGAGATCTTCAACAACGAGTGCGACATGCCGGTCGATCCGGACGCCGCCCCCTACCGTCTGACCCCGTCCTTCTACGAGGACCTGGGCATGACGATCAACTCCGGCACCACCGCGCTGCCGGTCTACAAGTTCGTCTTCTGGTGCCCCGACGACCTCCTGCCCACCGGTCAGAACTACTGGTTCTCGATCTTCTCTGAGCAGGGCTTCGTCGCCGGCAAGCGTTCGGTCTGGCTGTTCCAGCAGCGTGCTGCCTGCAACATCCGCCTGAACGAGGCCAAGTACCGCAACGCCCCGATCGGCTACGACATGCCCACCGGCGTTTCCGACGCTGGTCTGCATGGCGCGCCCCGCGGCCACGCGTTCTCCGTCTGGGTTTGCGATCCCGGCACGCCGTAATCGGCAACCCTTCAGGTCTCTGACCTGACCCTTCGCATTTCGCGGCCCGCCCCTTCCCGGGGCGGGCCGTCTTCGTTCTGAGGCCAGATGTTCGCCCCATAACCCGAAAGCGTGCCCATCATGAATCTGTACCCTGCCCGCGTCTCAATCGCCGCACTCGCGATCCTTGCAGCCGCCGCTGGCTCCGCCCACGCCCAGCAACGCGCCGTCCGCGGCCCCGCCACGCCCGAACGCTCGGCCGTGGGGGAGTCGCCCGATGTTGCCCTCCGCCTGCTCGGCGCCCCTTCCGGCGGCGTCGCCGGCGACGCCGACACCGTCCTCTCCGACGCCCTCTGGGACAACGGCCTCGAGGACCGCGCGGTCGGCTACATGAGCACCGTCAACGACCACGTCGAGTCACGCGTCGCCGACGACTGCTGGCTCAAGGAAGGCATGTTCTACGACTGCCAGTTCGTTTACGTCCGCATGGCGATCACCAACGGCTACACGCCCAACACCACGCTCTCCATCTTCCCCGATTGCGACGGCAAGCCCGACTCGTCGCTCGCCACCGTCCCCATCGAGCAGTTCGACTTCACCCTCGTGGACGGTGCCCCGGGCGGCGAGCTCGAGGGCTACGCCATCTGGGAGATCTCCTACTACGTCGACTCGTTCAAGCAAGGCGAGGACCTCCGCTGGTTCTCCCCGGCGCACGACAGCGTCGATCGCGGGCAGTCGCCCATCGGCGGCTTCGGGTTCTGGATGTCCGCCAATAAAGGCCAGATCCAAGGCCGCCAGGCCCACGTCAACGCGCCCGCCTTCGGCCTGCCCGAGTGGTCGCCCGCCGCCGACGAACTCTGCTGCGGCATCTGCACCGACATGTACATGCGCGTCGAGGGCAAGTGCTGCTGGCGCGTGCTCGATCAGCTCTTTATCGACACGACCCCCAACGGCGGGCTCTACGACCCCATCCTCTCCCAGAACGCGCCCTGGAACCGCTCGTTCGATGACTTCCAACTCTCTGACCCCTGCGGCGAGATCGAAGAGTGGGGCATCTGCCGCATCGAGGCGTTCGTCGCAACCAACTGCGACATCTCGACCCTCTACGCCGAGATCTACAACAACGTCTGCGACATGCCCGAGAACAGCCCGGACGCCGCACTGTACAAGTTCGCGCCCACGTCCATCTTCGAGTCCGACATCCCGCTCACGGTCGAGGGTCTGCGCGTCTATGGGCTCACCTTCGTCTGCCCCGAGGGCGTCGTTCTCGCCAGCGGACACAACTACTGGCTGACGATCTTCTCCGAGCAGGGCTTCGCCGCGGGCAAGCGCACCGTCTGGCTCTTCGAGGGGCGTCGCGCGTGCAACATCCGCCTGAACGAAGCGAAGTACCGCAACGCGCCGATCGGGTTCGACATGCCAACGCCCGTCTCGGATCCCGCCCTGCACGGCGCGCCCCGGGGGCACGCCTTCGGCGTCTGGGTTTGCGAGCCCGAGGTCACCACGACCGGTGACGACGGCTGAGCAGGCACGCGTCGCCGCCCGCCCGGAACGCATCAACGCCACCAATCTCCACGGCCCGTCCCACCCTGGGCGGGCCGTTTCTCATTGGGCCAGACACCGAGCCTGTGGAGCAACAGGAGCACCAAACCCAAGGCCCGATAATGCATGTTATGTAAAGCTTGGCCAGGCAAGGCGAGCGTGCCGCGGCTTCGCCCGCTGAATCTGGCCAAACGAGTATACAAACGGATCACACGAGAATCACGCCCAGCCCGGTCGCGTCACGGGCAGTTGCCGGTGAAGAACACCACGAACGCATCCACATCGTCCACGTTCAGCACGAAATTCCCGTCCATGTCCGCATCCAGCGAGAACGTCACGAACGCCGTCACGAACGCGTCGATGTCGTCCACATTCAACACCCCGTTGCCGTCAAGATCCGCCGGCGACGGCTGCGTGTGGTCCTGGCCCGCGACCACCCAGACCGCCCCGCGCGCCCCGTCGTACCCGTTGGCGGCGAAGATATAGTCCGTGATCCCGTCCCCGTTTGCATCGCCCGCCCCGGCCAGCGTGCCCGCAAAGTTCGCGTTCGTGCCGTTGCACGTGATGGTCCGGAGCACCGCGTGTGTGCGCCCATCGATCACATGCGCCTGCCCCGCATTCGCACCCCCGACCTGGCTTTTCCAAGACGCGACGACCAAGTCCGATATGCAATCACCCGTCAGGTCCCCGATCGACCCCGCCTCGTTCCACGGCACGCCGCTGAGCCCGCTGTTCGCCGTGAAACCGGCGATCGTGTAAAGCTCCGCCCCGGTCGCCCCATCGATCGCGTACAAACGCCCCGCCTCAAACCCGGCCCCGACATCCGAAATGTCGCACGCGAGAATGTCGATCACACCGTCGTAATTCAGGTGCTGGAAGCCGTGGCATTGCTGCCACGCCGCAAAGATCCGCCCCGTTGTACGCGCGTTGAACGTGTACAACTCGGACCCCGTCGCGCCCGAATACGCGAAGAACACGCCGCGATGGCTCGCCGAGTAGGGGCCCGGCGCCCCCACGCTATATTCCGACACGCCGTCCCCGTCGATGTCGCCCAGCGCCGAGACGGTGTGCCCGAACTGCCCATTCGCACGAATGCCGAAGTGCTCCCGCACAACCGATCCGTCCGCGCCTGAATAGACGATCGCCTTCCCGAAGTTGTTGCCCGCCTCGTCGTTCGACCACGCCCCGATGAGCATCTCCCCGAACCCGTCCCCAGTGACGTCACCGATCCCACACGAGCGAAACCCGAAGTTCGTCCCCGCGGCGCCCGTGAACTCGTACTGCAGCACGCCGTCGGCCCCCGAGTAAACGTAGACGTACCCGTCCTGCGACCCGAACATGTAATCGACGATCTGGTCGTTGTTCACATCCCCAGCATCGCAAACATACCCGAGCCCCTCGTTCACGCGCGTCCCCGCGTGCGAGCGGATCAGCGCCCCCGTCGCCCCGTCGCGGAGCTCGATCACGCCCGCGTTGCTGATCCCGGCCGGGTCCGCGCCCGCGACGCCGTACATGAACTCCATCGCCCCGTCGCCGTTGTAGTCTGCGACCGCGCACACCTGCCACCCAAGATTGTCGCCCGCGTTGGCCCCAAGGATTTCATGGATGACCTCCACGTCGCCCTCGGCGAACTGCCCCATCGCGTCCCCGCCCGCCACCACTGTCGTAGCCGCCATTATGATCGCACCGAGTTGTCCTCTGCTCCGGGTTGTCATTCGCCTCACTCCTTGAACACACAGGTATGGACCGCCGAACCGATCGCGCCGCAATCAGGGACCGGCACACCAATACATGCAAGAACAAGGACCACTCCGCGCACGATCACCGCGGAATACGCCCGATCACCCGCCTGCAACCTCGCCTTTGAAGCGATCCGAAAGTCCCCGCATCGCGCGGAGGCCCTCCAATTCCGGATCTACCCCGCCCGCCTCAAGCAACGCGGCACCTTCCCCGAGCACCTCGCCAGCCATCGCCCCCCCGCCGATCGCGAGCGAAACACGCACGACCTGCCCGATCAGCCGCTGCACTTCATGGGGCCGATCCGCGTACACAGGCACGCCCCCGGTCAAGGCCATGACCAACATCCGCTCGCGCTCCGAGTCCGCGAGTTCGCCAACACCCGCGCCGAGTTCATCATGCCCCGAACTCGACACGTGCGACGCCGCACCCGCCCTGAGTTGTTCCTCGTACCCGACCGCCTGCGCCAAACGAAGATCCCCCGCCGCCGTGTCGCCGCACTCGTACGCTGCCGCAGCCCATCGCCACAGCATGTCGCGCGTGGACGCGAGCGGCGCCTCCGGCGCGACAGATTCATAGGTCTCAAGCACACCGATCGCACGCCCGGGCTCCCCCGTGTCGTGCAAGAACCCGGCGTACGCAGAGAGCGCTTCGAGCGTGGAAGGCGCCGCGCCCGCCCCCGGATTCAGCCTATAGATCTCCGTTGCGCGCGCAAACAACCGCCCAGCCTCCGCCCGCTCGCCCCGCCCGTCCTTCGCGTACGCGAGCCCAAGCGTCGCGCCCGCCGCAATCGCGGACTCCCCCTCGCCCGCCGCCGCCAACATCTCCAACGCCCCTTCGAGCAACCCCACCGTCTCGTCCGGCGCCCGCCCGCCGCCAGCCTCAGCCCAGATCCCGATCGCCAGGGCCACACGCGCCGCCGCGATCTCCGGGTGCCCCGGCGGGTGCGCCCGCTGGACGATCCCCGACGCTTCGCGCAGCATCACCGCCACCCCGTCAGCCGACGCCCGCTCGGTAAACGACAACTCCGCGAGGCAGCGCCCGACGATCAACAAACACTCCGCGATCGCAGGGTCGTCCGCCTCCCGCGTCGCCCGGTAGTGCGCCAACGCCCGCACCCCATGCGGCACGGCGCCCTGGTACTGCAACAGCTGGAAGTGAATGCGGGCCAGCGCCAGCCGCACCCCCGCCTCAACCTCGGGCCGCCCCTGAAGTTCCTCAGCAATCAGCGCGTCCGCGTCGTCCAGCAGGTCCTGGATCGTCGCGGGCCGTCCGTGCGCAAACGGCGTGGCCCGCCCAAGCAGCCTCTCCAGGAACACAACCGCGTCCCGCGCATCCTGCTCGGCTGCGACCGCCGCGTTCCGGTCCTCCACCGCCCGCTCCCGCGACGACTCCGCGTGCACGATCCCCCACGTCAGCCCCCCCACCGCCAGCACGACCGACGCCGCGCTCACCGCGATCGCCGCAAACACCGGCGTGCGCCGACGCGCGAACTTCAGCACCCGCACCGCCGCCGGCGTCCGGCGCGCCCGCACCGGCTCGCCGCGCAGATGCCGCCCGATATCCGCCGCGAACGCCTCGACGGATCCGTACCGACGCTCCGGGTCCTTTTCCAACGCCCGGAGGACCACCGCGTCCAGATCCCCGCGCAACGCCCGCGAACGGTCCCGGCACGCGTCGCTCGGCGACCGCGGCTCCTCCTCACACACCACCCGCTCCCGCTCGTACCGCGCCATCCCCTCCAGCCCATACGCCCGCACACCCGTCAGCAACTCATACAGCACCATCCCAAGCGAATACACATCCGTCGCCGCCGAGACCACCTCGCCCCGCACCTGCTCAGGACTCGAATACTCCGGCGTCATGGGCGTGAACACGGTCACCGTGTCGGCCACGCCGCCGCGCTCAATCGGTTCGAGCACCAGCCGCGCGATCCCGAAGTCCAACAGCCGCACTTCGCCCGCATCGCTCACCAGGATGTTCCCCGGCTTGATGTCCCGATGAACGATGAACCGGCTGTGTGCATACCGCACCGCGTCGCACACACTCAGAAACATCTCCAGCCGCTCGCGCACACCGCTGCCCACGCGCTCGCAATGCGCCAGCATCGGCGTCCCGACCACAAACTCCATCACCAGGTACGGCAGACCATCCGGCGTCGTCCCCCCATCGATCAACCGCGGGATACTCGGGTGCTGCAGTTCTGCAAGCGTCTGCCGCTCCCGCCGAAAGTGCCCGAGCAACCCGAGCGTCGCAACCTCCCGCCGGATCACCTTGATCGCGACGGTCTGCTCATACTGCTCATCGGCCCGCGTCGCGCGGTACACCGTTCCCATCCCGCCCTCGCCGATGAACGACTCGACGCGGTATGGCCCCAGCCGCGTCCCCTCCGTCATCCGCTCTGGTTCGGTCGCATCACCGAGTTCTGCCGGGGGTTCCGAAAGAAACCCCGGATCGGCCCCGTGCGATCTGATCAGCCGGACCAACTCCCCATGCATCTCGGGCTCGTCATCCCCGACCGCACGCACGAACGCATCACGCTCATCAGCCTCGAGCCCGACCGCCCGGTCAAACAACGCATTCAGCCGCTGCCAACGTTCAGAGTTCATCGCACCGCAACTCACCATGCAGCCACGCCCGCGCGAACGCCCACCCGCTCACAACTGACCTCGCCGAAACTCCCAGCACGTCCGCTGTTTCCTGAATCGTCAGGTTTCCGAAGAATCGCAGCTCCACGATCGCCGCCTGGCGCGGGTCGATCTGCGCTAGCCTGCCCAATGCCTCGTCGAGCGCGACCAAGTCCCCGCTGCGTTCTTCGAGCGCCACCGTCGCCGCCTCGAGTGACAGCGTGGGCCGCCCCCCGCCACGTTTGAGCGTCTTCTTCGCCAGCGCGTGGTTCACCAGGATCTGCCGCATCAGCCGCGCGATGATCCCGAGCAGGTGCGACCGTGACGTCACCTCGGGCGGCTCGGCGCCCATCAGCCGCAGGTACGCCTCATGCACCAACGCCGTCGGCGTCATCGTGTGCCCGACGCGCTCGTGCCGCAAATGCTGCCCCGCGACCGACCTCAAATCGTCGTACAACGCCGACAAGATCTCGTGTTCCGCGCCACGATCACCCCGCCGCCAACGCGGGATCAAATCCGTGACCGAGCCCCCCGCACCTCGCATACGAACTTGTACGCCCAAGACGCCCCCTGTGTTGCACGCCTGGCCCCCCCTGAGCACAGCGGGGATCCGTGCACCCCGGGCGCCAAATGCAACATCACGACACGATGTGCGCACGAATTTTCTCGGAAGTCACAGAAAAAATCGGGACAGAGGATCACCACCTAGTCCAACGGGCGAAGCCGAATCATCGCCGCCCGCCCCAGCCGGTACGCGAACGTCGCGTTCACGACGCCCTCGGCCGCCTTGCCCACCACGCGACCCGCCACCGCCGTGGACGCCTTGGCCAGCGTCCCCGCCGTCGCACCCGTCGCCAGGCGCGTCAGCTCCTGGGCGGCTTCGTCGGTCAGGTCCTCGAGCCGCCCGGCGACGAACGCCGCCACGATGATCCGCCACGTCAACGCGATCGTCCCCGCCCGGTTCGTCCGCAGCTGGTACAGCGTGCACAGATCCGCGATCATCAGGTACGCGTGCGTCAGCAGGATCGCGGTGTCCAGCCCGCCGTGCGGCACCGCCGCCGTCTTCGCCCCAACCAAAAGCGACCGGCGCCGGATCGCCCGGCGCGCCGCCTCGTCTATGGGTTGCCCGAACAGCTCGCGGTACCGCGCCAACCACGCCGACGGGCTGATCTCCCCGTGCTCTTCGAGCAGCCGGTCCCGGTCCGACGCGAACCGCTCGAGACTGTCGCGCTTGAACCCCAGACGCACCAGCTTGGCGCGCTGCTCGTCGGTCTTGCAGGGGTACCGCTTGACGATCCCCGCGAGCTGCGCCGCTGCCCCGCTCAGGTCCGTGTGCGCGCGCTCGCGCAGATCTGCGCGGTCCGCCAGCTGCTGCAACGCCTTGAACGAGTACCGCGGCGTCGCCTTGAACCGCGCAAACGCCAGCGTCACGCGCGCAAACCCGAACACCACCGCGCCCACCGCCAGCGCCAAAAGCGCGTACACCCCGTACTGCCCCCACACCGGCAGCGTCGCGACGTCCGACAACACCGCCACCACCTGGCTCACCACCAGCAGGACCAGCACCCCGCCCAGCACGACAAGCGCCGACACCGCCGCCGGCCCGCGCAGCCACGCCAGCGGGCTCGGGAACAGCCCCGTGTCCCGAACCGTCAACGCCTCCATCGCCTCATCGTCGTGCAGCGCCTCGTCATCGCCCTCAGACTCGAGGATCGAGCGCAGCTCGTCCTCCCCGATCGGGCGCGAGTCCAGCACCGCGCTCGGGGGCACACCGAACCGCTCGAAGTCGCTCTCGCTCATCGCGAACCTCCACTCACGCGTCGATCCCCAGCACCGCCCGCGCCACCAGGTGCATGCCCGTGTGCGCCGGCGGGTACATCTCGTTCTCGGGCATCCGAGGCTTCACGCTCGCGAACCGATACTCACCCCACGCCTCGGCCGGCCACGCCGCGGGCACACGCGAGACCGTAAAGCTCGCGTCCCCCCCCTGCCCCGGCAGCCGCCCGACCAGCCGCCCATCGGCGCCCGACGCCGTCGACCGCACCGCCGAGCAGATGAAGTAGTCGATGTCCAGGTGCTGAGCGCGCGCCTGGTGCCGACGCACCGGCTCACGCACCAACTGGCGCAGCAACGCGTCGAGCTTCTCCCGGTCCTCCGGGTGGACCTTGTCCGACTTGGTCGCGACGAACGTCACCCGGCGCACCCCCGCCAGCGGCACCCCGACCGCCGCCGTCGCGCGCCGGACCCACTCCCCCGCCGCCCCGAACCCAGGGTCGGCGTACGCGAGGATCTGATCGATCAGCGCCGCGTGCGCCCGCAGCATCCCGACCCCTCCCGCCAAAATCATCGGCACGTCCACCAGCACCATCAGGTGATGGCACCGCTTGAGCCACCGAGCCAGCGGGTCCACCGCATGCTTGCGGTACGCGAGGTACCGCCGCTCGAATACGCGCGCCATCTCGGCGCGCTGCGCGCGGTGCGCCTCGCCCATGGGCGCAAACTGCTCGCCCTCGCTCAACCCCGCGAACCGCTCGGACACCAGCCGCTCCACCGACCGCGCCTCGGGCGGTACCTCCGATCCCCCTTCATCGAGCAGGAAGTACGACGGGCTCGCGATCGGCGTGAACGCGAGCGTCAGCCTCGCCAAAGTCCCGCGATACGCCCGCGTCATCAACTCCGCGTCGTCGGTCCCCGACGCCGTTGCGTCCAATACTGCGCGCGCATGCTCGGCGTGCTGCGCCCCGCCCAGCGTCTCGAGCATCCAGTCCGACCACGCGCCGTACGACCGCCCCGCCATCGGCAGGTCCGCCAGGCGCTCGCCCGGGCAGTCGGTCAGCGTCAGCCGCACCCGCCCGTCGTGTCCCCCCTGCTGCACCGACAGGTCCGCCCGGTACTGCGAGCTCGCGCCGGTCTTGTCGGGCCAGCGCCCCTCGCGCGCCAGCCGCGCTCGGTTGCCCTCAAAGTCAAACCGCGCGAACCCCACTTCGGGCTCAAGCTCGGTCGGCGGGAACACCTCCACCCCGCGCCCCAGGTGCAACGCGCCCGGGTCGTGCGCGCGCAGGTGCGCGATCAGCGACGTCAAAAACGTCGTCTTCCCCGACTGGTACAGACCGATCACGCCAACACGCCGCGATTCACGGACAAAGGGCAGCGTCAGCGTCATCGGGTCCAGCAGCGCCTCGCGCATGGGAGTGAAGAAGGTGGCCACGCCAGTGTAATTGGGATTCGGCCCCCCCCGCTTGCCGGGTGCGTTTAGCCGCTTATCCCAACGCCGCGACGCACCGGTCGACGGCGTCCCCGA
>BQJQ01000005.1 GCA_021604785.1 Phycisphaeraceae bacterium | reverse complement strand
GTCGGCATGGGGCGAGCCGGTCATGCCGTCGTCACGCGTCGGGGAAGCAGCGGGGCGAGGCCCCGGCGGTGCCCCATCACAGCGCCCCGAGCGACCGGTACAACTCGCAGAGCCACGCGGTGTAGAAGTCGAACGCCGCGGTCCGCCCCGCGCTGCCCCGGGCACGGAGGATGCTCGTGGGAACGGTGAACCGCTCGAACCCCTCGTCCATGGACCCGCCGGTTGCGAGCGAGCGCATCCGCGCGGTGAGCTTGCCCATGTTTTCCCGGTCGGTGTAGCCGCGTTCGGTCCCGAGGACGTCGAAGCTCATTTTGTCGGCGTCCACACGCAGGCGGCGCAGCTCGCCGCCGGCGGGTGCGGTGTAGATGTCGAGGAGCATCGCGATGGTGTCCGTCTGCACCCGCGAGACGCCCGAGTCCGTGGCGGCTTCGATCACGGCGCCCTCGAACGTCACCGCCGCGTGTCCCTCGGTGGGGCGGACGCTCACGGATTTCGTACGGGAGTCGCCGCGCGCCATCAGGCGGATGTCGCTCGCCCGGACCACGGCGGGGTCGCCGCGCCAGAACTCGATGCCTAGGGCGGACTTGTCCGGGAAGACGTGCAGGCTCTTGACACGCTCGGGCGCCGGGCAGGTTTTCATCGCGCCCTGCGAGGGCGCGAAGGCCGTGACGTCATCAGCACGGAGGGCCCCGACCACGTCGTCGGCGATCATCGCGTCGATCAGGCCCACGACGGCGGGCGTCGGGCTCGCGCACCGGAGCTGGCACGTGTGCGGGTCCATGCCCGATGCGGCGACGAGCGACTCGACCCGGCGCGCCACGCCCCACCCGGCGGGCCAGTCCACGATCGACAAGTAGGCACGGTCGTCTGCCACGAGGGCAGCCTACCGCGCCGGCGTTCGGGTTTGGCGGGTTTTTGGGTACCCTCGGGGCATGATGTTCTTCGGGATGGGTCTGACGTGGCTGCTCTCGCTGGGCGCTGTTCTGCTGACACTCGGGCTCGCGGCGAACGCCGTCTGGCGGGCGGTGATGGCTCCCCCGGGTCTGCCCCGCGGCGCGTCGTGCGGCTCGTGCGGGTACGAGATGACCACGCTCGCCCAGGGGCGGTGCTCGGAGTGCGGGGCGGACCTGCTTCTCGCGGGCGTCATGACGCGGCGCACCGCGATCCGCCTGGCGGGCTCGCTCCCGGCGGCGCTGATCGGGTGGACCATCATCTGCGTCGCCATCGCCTCGATCGCGATGGGCGTCGCGTCGTACATCTCGATGATGGCAACCTTCGGCGGCGCGGGCGCGTCTTCCCCCTACACCTCCACGTACACGTTTGTGCCCGATCAGTCCTACGACGAGGACACGGGCGAATTCGCGCCCTCGGCCAACTACCGCCTCTCGATCGCGTCGGACGTCGTCGTCTCCCCGGGCATGTCCGCCGAGTCGGGCGAGATCGTCGCGACGCTGACCTACGGCGATGCCGAAGTCGTGGTCACGCTCGACGCGCTCATGGGCGACTGGGTGATGGCGGACGACGAGGGCACCGAGATCGCCTCAGGCGCGGATTTCTCCGAGACGGACGCCCGCCTCGCGTTCGCCACCGTCGGGCTCGACGCGGGCGCATCCGAAGCCCTCGCGACCGAGGCGGGGCATCTGGACCAGCTGCTTTCAGGCGCGATGACCGACCCGTGGAACTACGAGTACTCCTCGATCGGGTTCAACACGACGGGCAACGCGGTCGGGGGGCTCACCTACACGGGCGGCACGAGCAACATGGGCATGGGCGCCGGCTTCGGGGCGTCGCCGTACGAGATCATCGTCGTGCTCTCGGTGCTGGGCGTCGGGGTGCTGATCTGGGTCATGGGGATGCTTCTGATCGTCCGCCGGCGCAGCCGCGTGATCCGCGAGGCCCGCCCCCAGCCGGCGTAGCATGCGGCGTGCTCCGGCTGTTGCTCATCGCGTGTCTGCTGCCAACGCTCGGGGCGTGCGCGCGCACCCTCCCGGCGTACCCGCACCCGATCTCGAACAACGCCGTGACGTCAGTGCTCCACGGGGACGGGACTGCGACCGTCTACTCGTTCATGGGCATAGTGGACCCGGCGGACACCGACACCATCACCCCCGCGGCGTACGCGCTGGATTGGCCCGGTGCCGACGCGTGGCGCCGCATCGCGGACGTCCCGCTGGATGAGGGGAAGGCGCGCATCGCGGCGTCCGCCGTCTCGATCGACGGGCGCGTCTTCGTGGTGGGGGGGTACTCCGTGCTCGACGACGGCGCCGAGCGGACAGATCCGCGTTTGCTCGAGTATCTGGTTGGTGAGGACCGGTGGATCGAGCGGGCTCCGCCTCCGGTCGAGGTGGACGACACGCTGGCGGTCGTGTGGCGCGGCCGGTACTTGTACCTTGTTTCGGGATGGCACGGGCCGGCGCACGACAACGTGCTCGATGTGCAGGTTTGGGACGTCGCGAGCGACGTGTGGCGTGCGTGCACGCCGATGCCCGGGCCGGGCTCGGGGCTGTTCGGGCACGCGGGGGGGATCCTCGGCGGCAAGATCATCGTGCTCGGCGGTGTCGGCCGGGACGTCATCTCGCGCAAGTTTGTTGCGGCGCGGTTCGTATACCACGGGGAGATTGATCCAGAAAACCCGACCCGCATCCATTGGTCTCCGCCTGAAGAGATGGCCGGCATCGGGCGTTATCGCGCAGCAAATTCTCAACCCGCCGTGGGCGAGACGACCCTCGTCATTCTCGGCGGCACCGAGACCCCCTACAACATCGACGGCGTCGGATACGACGACAGGAGCGGCCCCCCGCCGATCGATGCCGAGCCTCTCGCCACGGTGCTCATCTACGACACCGAGTCATGGAGCCCTCGATACATGGATGCTGAGCACGCCACGATGGATCACCGGGGGCTCGTGCGTGTGCCCGGCGGGTGGGCCGTGGTGGGCGGCATGACGGCCGCCAAGACTGCGACCGACAGGGTCACGGTGTACCGCCCGCATCGATGGCGGGGGAAGACGCATTTCCAATGACCATCATTGCCCACCAACGCTGCATCGACCCCGACTGCGCCGCCGAGTTCGGCGTGGATCGTGTGCTCACTGCCTGCCCCGGGTGCGGCGCGATGCTCGATGTCGTGTACGACTGGGACCGGGCGTGGCCCAAGGCTGACCGCTCGTTCGAGGTCTTCGAGCGCCGCGGATCAACCTTCGGGGCGCGCAACCCGGCGGGCGCGGACTCGACCGACGCCGCCCTCGATTTCTCCGGCGTCTGGCGTTTCCGCGAGCTTCTCCCCTTCTGGATGCACGCTCCGAACGGGGCCACGGACATCGTCACCGTCGGCGAGGGACGCACCAACCTGCAGCGGGCCGACGCGCTCGCGTCCGAGCTGGGCATGGACACGACCGCCGGCGGGCGGGTGTATCTGCAGTACGAGGGGTACAACCCCTCGGGCAGCTTCAAGGACAACGGCATGACCGCCGCGTTCACGCACGCGCGGATGGTCGATGCGAAGCGCGTCGCGTGCGCCTCGACGGGCAACACCAGTGCAAGCCTGGCGCTCTACGCCTCGATGACGGGCATCCCGGCGTATGTGTTTGTTGGCGAGGGGAAGATCGCGTTCGGCAAGCTGAGCCAGGCGCTCGACTACGGCGCACGGACGCTGCAGGTCGCGGGGGACTTTGACGCGTGCCTCGCCCGCGTGCGCGAGATCGCCGACACCCGCCCGGATGTGGGCGTGTATCTGATGAACTCGGTCAATCCCTTCCGGCTCGAGGGGCAGAAGACCATCATGCTGCGCATCCTCGAGGGGCTCAACTGGAACGTCCCGGACTGGATCGTCGTGCCGGGCGGGAATTTGGGTAACTCGTCGGCGTTCGGCAAGGCGTTCAGCGAGTTGCGCGAGCTCGGGCTGATCGACCGGGTGCCGCGATTGGCGATCATCAACGCCGCGGGCGCGCGTACGCTCGACCGCGTCGTCAACGGGCTGGGCGTGACGTGGAACGGCGGGCGGTACGACAAGGCGAAGGTCGCCGGCGAGTTCGAGCGGATGGACCGCGAAGGCGAGCGGGCCAAGACCGTCGCGAGCGCCATCGAGATCAACCGCCCGGTGAACCTGCCCAAGGCCCTGCGGGCGATCGAGGTCATGAACGGCGTCGTCCGTGTCGCCGACGACGAGACCATCGTCGAGCACAAGGCGCTCGTCGGCAGGTTCGGATTTGGGTGCGAGCCGGCGAGTGGGGCTTCGGTCGCGGGGGTTCGCCTGCTGCGGGCCGAGGGGCTGATCAAACCAACCGACACCGTGGCGTGCGTGCTCACGGGGCACCAGCTCAAGGACCCGGACGTGACGGTCGGGTATCACCGCGGTGAGCGCACGGGCCCGAACGTGCACGCGAATGCGCCGATCCCGGTCGCCGATGATCTCGACGCCATCGTGCGCGCGATGCTCGCCTGAGCGAGTTCGTTCGGAAGAAAGCGGTCGGGCTCCCCCCACGGGAGCCCGACCGAACGCAACACCCACGACCCACCGCGCGGGCGCGCTCTTGGTGCCCCCGCAAAGCGCGGCGGGCACCGTGAATGGGCCGGCGGCGTGGTAGTGCCGCCGACCCGGGTTTGACCGAGGAAGCCCTCCTGTGGGCGGGGGACAGACGCCAGGTCTCCCCCGGTCAATGCTCCGGTCCGTCGGGGGGACGGATCGGAACAGCGCCGGCACGCCACAAGGGTGCACCGATCGCGGTCACGTTCCGGGCGACGCACATGGGGGGCGGCGTCGCCGGAGCGTGTGGGCCGTGAACGGGCGCGCGTGTCGCCCGATCACGTAGGAACAAAGGGGTTCAGGGGCGGATTTCCCCGAGCCGTCGCGCTCGATGGCGCCGGATCAAGCCGGCGCTGCGGTCAGGCGGGGTTCGGGGGGGCGTGCTCGGCCCGCGAGGATGCGGCCGGCGCACGGGATCTCTGCGTGTAAATCATGTCGGTCTCCTTCGTGTCGTGGACAAGGAATGGGATAAAGCCACGTGCGGCGTCGGCGGCGTGCGCGATCGTGCGGATTGCGGACCCGATGAGATGAGGTCCGAAGGCTGCAGCCGGCGCCGGGTTCGAGTTGTCAGATTGTCAGCCCGTGCGGGTGAGGCCCAAACGGTCGTGATCCGACCGGGCTGGAACGCTTGGCTGCCGGGCAGCGTCGCATCCACGCGTCGATACGAACAGCGTTGCGGCGCGGTTTCTGAGCATCAAACAAATCGTTCGCGAACAAGAGATTGCGATCGTGGTTTTTGGTGCTCACGATTGGCGTGCTGGGTGGAGATGGTTGATAAAACAGGGGCCGTGTTCGGCGCACGAAAAAGCCGCCGGGCATAAACCCGGCGGCTTCGGAGGAATCAATGCAGGATGCGGCGTCGATCAGCGACGACGGCGGGTGGCCATCAGGCCGCCCAGGCCGAGGATCGCAGCCGTCGCGGGCGTGGGGACCGTCCCGAACACGGTGCTGCCGAACGGAGCGGTATCAGTGGTCCAGACGTTCACGCCGACGGTCTGGATGCCCCACTGGACGTGGCGGCCCGCGTCACCGCTCGTCACGTGGGAGATGCTGAAGGCGCCGGTGCCGGACACCGCGACCTTGGTCTCGGTGAAGGAGGAGTAGTCCGCGGCGAAGTCCTTAATGAAGACGTACGCCGTGTGCGCGGAGGTGAAGGTGTCGGACAGGACCGTGCCCTCGAAGGTGACGGTCTGGCCGGCGAAGGCGTCGGTGACCTCCTGGTAGAGGTTGGCCTCCATGATCTTGTTGCCGGCCTGGCCGGGCCCGCCGCCGCCGATGTACCAGTACGGGTCGGGGTCGCCGATCGTGTTGGGCGAGACCTCAAGGGTGCCGGCGCCGTCATCGAACGAGGCGTTCAGGTCGGCGATACCCCAGCCGGAACCGAAGGCGTACGTGGTGCCGTCGAGCTCGAAGACGTTCATGAACGCGAGCCAGGGGGCATCGGACTGATCGACGCCGACGGTGACGTCAGCCATCGCGGCGGGCGCGATCAGCAACCCGGCGCAGAGTGCGGTGTGAATAGGACGCATGTGCTTTCTCCCTCTTCTACGAAATGTGATCTTCTCAATCTCTTGACAGGGTCAGGACGGGCGCCCACTGGGGGCGCCGACACTGGAACATGTTACAGCAATCGAAATCCCCGATGAAGCCCAAAAAAGCGATTTTTTCACATGACTGAGTCAGTGTACCGGAACGGTTTGCATGCTCGTATTTTGTTCGGAAACGGGCTCGATTTATGCCCGGTACGCTCCGCGAGCGGGGTGCGGATGCAGTAGGGTCAAGGCCCGCCTCGACCTTGGATGCCTTGGGAGGAACCCGTGCCCATCACTGCTGACTCCGTTTGGAAGCTCGTCGCTGTTGCGATCTACGCCTTCGTTCTGCTTGTGATCGGGTATTTCGCGTCCCGTGGGATGCGGAACATCCGCGACTACTTCGCAGCGGGCAAGAACCTCGGGTTCATCACCGCCGCGTTCAGCGCGCGCGCGACGGGCGAGTCCGCGTGGCTGCTGCTCGGGCTGACCGGCGTGGGGTTCGCGGTCGGGGCCCAGGGTTTCTGGATCGTGCTGGGCGAGATCATCGGCGTGGGCGGGGCGTGGCTCTTCCTGGCCCGCCGGTTCAAACGCCTCTCGGACAAGTACGACGCGATCACGATGCCGGACTATCTAGAGGGACGCCTGCGCGACTCGGGGCACACGCTCCGGCTGATCGCGGCTGGGGCGTTGTTTGTCTTCGTGCCCATCTACGCCGGCTCGCAGATCTTCGCGACCGGCGGGGCGTTCCACTCCTTCCTTGGGTGGAACCACTTCGTGGGCGCCACGGTCGGGTTCGTGGTGGTGCTGCTTTACATCACCCGGGGTGGGTTCGTGGCCGTTGTCTGGTCGGACGTCTTCCAGGGCACGCTGATGGGCATCGGGCTCGTCGCGCTCCCGATCGTGGGCATCCTCGAGGCGGGCGGTGTCACGCACATCCTCGACGCCCTCCGCGACGTTGACCCGCACCTGCTCACGCTGCACGGGCCGGGGCCCGCGCCCGAGGTCGCCGAGGGCATGAGCTACATCGAGCCGGTGCCATCCACAGGCGGTTGGAACGCGCTGACGATCACGACGATCATCGGGTTCGCGGCGATCGGCATCGGGTTCCTCGGGTCGCCGCAGGTCTTTGTGCGGTTCATCGCGCTGCGTTCGGAGAAGGAGATCCGCAAGGGAGCCGCGGTCGCGCTGCTCTGGACGATCCTCGCGGACTCGGGGGCCGTGCTCGTGGGCATGGTGGGTCGGGGGATGTACGAGTGGTCGCAGATCGCGGCGAAACCAGGCTTCGTTGTCGCGGGCGACAAGGAGCGGATCCTGCCGTTCATGGCCGAGGAACTGCTGCCGAGCTTCCTGACGGGCGTGTTCATCGCGATGGTGCTCAGCGCGATCATGTCGACCATCGACTCGCTGCTCGTCGTCGCGTCCAGCGCCGGCGTCCGCGACTACTGGCAGAAGATTAAACGCCCGGACCTGCCCGACGAGCGGCTCGTACGGTTGAGCGAGTTGGTCACGCTCGGGCTGGCGATGGTCGCGTACGCGATCGGCATCGGGCTGCTGCTGAACAACCGGGACAAACAGATTTTTTGGGTGATCATCTTCGGGTGGTCGGGCATCGCGGCGACGTTCTGCCCGACGGTAATCCTGAGCCTGTTCTGGCGCGGGCTGACGGCGTCGGGCGCCAAAGCCGCGATGTTTGCGGGGTTCCTGGGCGTGCCGTTCTTCGCCTTCGCGGCCGGGCCTGCGCTCACGGCGATGGGGTGGGACACCGCCGCGGCCCACCTGGGCGCGCTCGATGTGCTCCTCCCCGCGTTTGTCGTGTCGTTCGTCGTCGCGGTGGGGGTGAGCCTCGCCGATTCGAAGGGGCGGGCGAGGCTCGCGGGCGTCGAGGACGAGCTGGCCGAGGCGGGGCGCCGGGGGTGAGGCCCGTTCAGGGGCACCCGCCGAGGAACGCCGCGACGAAGCAGTCGATGTCGTCCACGTTGAGCGCGCCGTTGGCGTCGCAGTCCGCCGCCGCGAGGTCGCCCGCGAGGAACGCGGTGACGTAGCAATCGATGTCGTCGATGTTCAGCGCGTCGTCGTCGTTGCAGTCCGGGAAGCACGGGGCGTCGACGAGGAACCGGAGCGCATCGGGCATCCGCTCGGCCCACGCCGCTTCATTGTGCTGGTGCCCGGCGCCGATGACGGACAGGAAATCCAGCCCCTCGATGAACCCCTGGGAGAGCGCGATGGAGCGCATGGTGGCGAGGTGGTCGAGCCCGCCGGACTCGTTCGTGCCGTGGTCCTGGTAGAACCGGACGAACCCGCCGGATCGCCCGGCGCCCGTGGCGTAGGTCAGCATGTGCGTGTCGTCCCACCAGTAGGAGGACGACAGGCACGCGACGCGCGACCACGTATCCGGGTGCGTGTACGCGGCGTACGCCGAGATCAGCCCGCCCAGCGACGAGCCGCTCATGTACCGGTGCGCCGCGTCGGCCCTTGTGCGGTACCGCGAATCGATCTCTGGAATGAGCACGTCGCGGAGGGCGGCGAGGTAGTTGTCCCCGTTGCCGCCGCCGTACTGCGGGTCGGGCCAGGGTGTGTACTCGCTGATGCGGAAGTTCTGGCCGTTGTCGATGCCGACGACGATGATGGGCTCGATCTCGCCGGCGCCGATGAGCGCCTCGCAGGTCTCGTCCACTTCCCACTCGCCCGAGAAGCTCGTCGCGCTGTCGAAGAGATTCTGCCCGTCGTGCATATAGAGGACGGGGTACCGGTCGTCGGTGTCGTCGTACCCCGGGGGGAGGTAGACCCAGACGCGCCGCGCGTTGAGGAACGGCGTGAGCGTGAACGTGGTGACGTTGCCCGTGATGGTCGAGGCGTTGCCGTCGGCCCACCGGGCGACGGTGTGGTCCACGGTCTGCGTGCCGTTGGGCGTGTGGGTGCGGTCGGCGATCTCTTCGCCCCCGGGCCCCTTCTCGACGGTGCCCCAGTCGCCGCGGGTGAACTTGTACGCGATGGGCGTGCCGTCGGGCAGGTCCAGCGTGATGGACCACCGCCCGTCGGGCAGCTTGGCCAGCGCGTGCGCCGGGCTGCCGGGGTCCCACCCCTGGAAGCTGCCGGCGATGTAGACGGTGGCGGTTGCGGGGGTGTCCGTGGGGACTTGCACCCGGAACGTGACCGTCGCCGCGGACGCGGCCTGGACAAAGCCAGCGAGCAGGGCGAGCGGGCACGCGCGTCGAGCGAGGGGTCTCATACGGAGAGTATGAGCCCGCCCGACCGCGACTTCAACACTTGAAACGCAGAGAGGGCCACTCGGCGGGCCCCTCCGGAGCATTTCACCATTTCAGGTGCAGCAGCACCGTGAATCGGTCTTCCATGATGTCGGCGCTGTGGTTTGTGAGCCCGTGCCCGTAGGTCGCGCCGAGCTCGACGTTGGGCGTGAACCGGAAGGCCGCGCCGACCTCGGCCCAGACGACGGTCGAGCCCGCGACGTTGGCCGAGCCCAGGTTGCCGTAGTCGAGCCCGCCAACACTGAGCGGCACGCGGTTGCCATCGGACAGATAGTGCAGCCCGTGCAGCTCGACCATGGGCGCGAACCCGTCGATAAGCTCGTAGTCGGCGTGCGCGGACCACTGCAGGATGTGGTTGCCGTCGTCGTCGTCGAGCGGCGCGCGCCAGGTGACGTTGCCCATCAGATGGAAATCGCCGAAGCCCTTGGCAGCCGAGATGAACGGGCTGAGTTCCTGGACGTTGCCCTGGAGCACGTTGCCGTCGCCGCTCTCGGTCATGTACCGCGCACCGACCGCAGCGACGGTGTCCGTCTCCTCGTCCGCGTAGAACACGTACTTCAGGCCCAGCGCGATGTCGTTCCACCCCTCGTCCTCGGGGAACGCGCCGGCGTCGAGGAACGAATACCCGTCCTTGGTCGCGATCAGCCCGAGGCGTTCGGTGATCGCGACGCGGACCTGGAGCGCGACGACGTCGAGGTCACCGCCGGCGATCTGCGAGCCCGATGGGAAATCGTGGTGCAGATAGACGAAGGTCACGCGCGAGTCGTTGATGGGCGATTCAAAGTAGAGCGGGTTGCCCACGGGCAGGTAGAACCCCTCGTACCCGCGCAGCCCCGAGAGGAATCCGGGCCAGAGGATCTCGGGGTCGTCGTGGAATCGGGCGTCCGAAACGAGGTACCCGGCGCCGGGGTCGAGGCTCAAGTCCGTGCTGATGACCGGGTCGTCGGAGGCGATGGGCTCGGGCTGGGTCTCGCGCTGCGCCATGGCTCCCTGGGTGAGTGTCATGGCGGCCAAAGCCCAAACGGTGCTGTGAGTCTGAATCACGAGATCGCCCCCTTGTCTTTCAAGATAGGAAAAATTCCTGTTTCACAGCATGATATCGGCCAATTACAAGGAGTACAGGACCGCGTAGTCATTAATTCACCTCGCGCCCGCCATTGCGACCCGGATGGGCATGGGCGTGCACCGTGATGAGGGGAGGGGGTTTGGAGGAACCAGGTGATGCCGTGCCCGGGTCAGGCGGCCCGCCGTCGAGCATCCACTCGGCAGCGTCTGTCAGATCGCGGGCCAACAGGTCCGTGCGACGCCACGCCGCGTCGGTGCCGCCCGCAGCGGGCATCGTCGCAGCAGGTCATTTCGAGTCTGATCAACGGTCGTCCGGGCCCGCTCCGTCCGGCGTGCAAGTGGCGCCAGACGGAGCACAGAGTCCCGATGAGACCGAACTTGTCGTTCGGTGTCTGGAAATGGAGCCGGGGGGAATCGAACCCCCGTGGAATCCCGGTTTCCGTTGCGTGAGTGGGGGTGTTGACACTGTCTTTGACACACGGTCCTGTATCTTGCCGTTCCCGTTCAGCACGACCCGGCACTACGACCGGCATGCGGTTCACGAGGGTCCGGAGGCCTTGGGTCTTCCTGTCGGTGTACCGGTCCTCCATCCCGCGCGTGCGGTGCCGGGTGAGGGCCCGGAGTTGATCGGTGGAACGAGCCAGCGCGCGGAGAAGGCTGGTGTACGTGTCGCGTGAGGAGTACCGGACGATCCGAGAGCCATCGGCACGTTCGTGTTCAATCCCCGCGCGTTCGCAGTCTCTCCTGAATGTGTGCCGCGTCGGAAGACCGGCATGCATGAGTTTGTCGCGTGGATTGCGCTCGGCAACCAGCCTCTCGATGACCGGTTCTAGTTCTGCTTGTAGTTCAATCACGTCGCCGCGGTTAGCTTTGTCTTTGCCGCGTGGGATCATGATGGAATATCCATCGTCGTCGCGTCGGATATCTCGCACCTGGAGGCGGCCAGCCTCGGTCCACCGGAGGCCTGAGAACACCATGAGCGCGTATACATCCGCTCGGTACAGCCGTCGCTTGTCAGTGGTCTTCGGGTCAATCAGTCTGACAAGCTCGTCTTCTGTGAACGCTGCGCGGTCATAGGTTTCCGTGAACGCCACCTTGAACCTTGGGACGTCCGCGATAGGGCTGTGTGGGATCCGGCCATCACGGTGAAGCCACCGGAAAAGCTGCTTCACAGCGTCCAGGTAATGGTTTCGGGTAGTGGGGGACCAGTTTGATCCCTCTAAATACCGCCGCAACTCCATCGGGTTTGCGTCAGCAAGGCGGCGCCAGCTCAAGATATCGCACAGGTCGCGGCACCGTTGCACCGGTTTGCGTACATAATCCGCTTCCAAACCACGCGCCTTGAGCGACTGTCGAAATTCTTCAATGAGTTCAACGATCGGGGTTTCTGCAGCATGGAGTTCTACCGGATCCACGATGAGCCCGGCCCGTTGTCGCTCCTCTCGCGCTACCCATTCTCGCCCGCGCTGTTCAGCTACGTCCTTGCGGGTCACGCGGAGCGGGATGGTCGTCGGGTTTTTGTCGCCAGCGAAGCGATGACGAGCCGAGTATGTGTCAGCGACAATGACCTTGCCATCAGGCCCGTTCCGCTTGCGCCGGAAAACGATCATGGAGCCACCCTCAGCTTCCTCATGATTCGTTCAAGTTCAGCGTGCGGGATAACTTCACGGCCGCCGGAACGAAGCCGTACGCGCCGGATGTCGCCCGTGCAAACCATCCGCTTCGCGGTTGAATACGAAACTTGAAGAGCCCGAGCAAACTCGACGAGCGTGTAGTGCGGTTTCGTCTCTACTGGAGGTATCACCGTTTGCCCTCCGTTTTCCGAGGACGCCCCGCTTGCTTCTTTCTGGTCCGCTTCTTGGCCTTGTCTGCTTTGAATCGGGCACGCACCGCTTGCAGGGCCTCGACGAATTCCTGGTCAGAGTCATCGCCTGTGCGTTTCACGGGCGCGCCCATGAGGAGGTACACGACCTCATCCGCCCAATCTCCGGGCTTGGAATGCTCGATCGAATAGTTCAACTTCGGGAGGAAGCGGAGCACAGCGCGCCGGATCAGAGCCGACCGGCTCACGCCTATCTCCCCAGCCAGGAGATCGAGCCCTTCGATCATGTCGTCGGGGAGGACAATGGTGACGTTGCGGTCGGGCATCAGGAGATCATGGCGCGTGTAGATAGGCTTGTCAAGGATGATCCATATGAATTACGTAATTTAATGCAGTGCCGCTCGGATGCAACCGCCCCCCTGTTATGGGTGTTCGGATGGTTCTGTCAAGCGATCGGAGGCGCTGGCTGCTAAGGCTGGCGGTGCATTGTCATGAGTTGCGCAAAGTGGTCTGTAGCCGGGAAAACACGGAATGCTGATCCGCGTGTCTTTATGACTTGATGTTGATTCATTCTAAAATAATGACCGCTACCTGATTGCGCAGATTTGGTGTAGTCCGCACATGAGAGGATCCCCAACCCCGATCACCTCGTAGTCTGCTCTCAGGGATCCCGGCGCGTCGATGTCGGGGTTGGTGAAGGGAGCAGCGATGACGGCAACGTTGAATCGGGTTGGGTTCGCGGCACGTGCGTTTGATGGTGTTCGCGGAAGGTTTGTGCCCGCCGCCGCGATAGGCGTGCTCTTCACCCTCGCGTGCACCGCCGGGGGCCAGGTTGCCGACTGTGGGGGCCCGGTCGTGGCGACGAGCTGCGTGGTCCCCCCGTGCGAGGACTGCGAGTCGTCGGGCAACCCCGACGCGCCCCAGGAAGGCGAGGACAGCGGGTGCAACGACCTCTCGGACCCCATCGACCTCGCGACGGGCAGCTATCTGTACGAGCAGACCGACTTGTTCGTGCCCGGGCGCGGGATCGACTTCGAGTTCAAACGGATGTACAGCTCGACCACGAACACGTGGCAGGAGTTCCGGTTCCCGCAGCTCCGGCGTCCTTCGGGCGTTGCCGATGCGATCGCCAACGAGGTGAATCCCAGAATCCCGCCGCTGTTCAGCGACCTGAGCCCGATGGGCACCGGCTGGGCGCACCCGTACTTCATGATCGGGGTGGTCTGGGATGCGCAGTCCGCTTTGGATCCCAACGAGGGCATCCAGATCTACCACGAGAACCGGGTCGATTGGTACGAAGCCCAGACGACCGACCACAACGCCTTTGATTCGAACGGGCGTCTGACGGGTGTGTTCAGCATCCCCAATACAGGGCTGATCGAGTACCGCCTCGCCGACGGCTTGATCTATGAGCTCGAGCCGTTCGAGTTCGACGAGTTTGCCGATCTGTCGGGCCCGTACGAGGGGTACTACCGGCTGAGCAGCATCCGGGATCGGAGCGGGAACGAGATCACGATCAGCTACAAGGACGCCGACCCCCTCGAACCCGACGACATCCGTATCGACGAGATCGTGGACACGCTCGGGAACGTGTACAAGTTCTCGTACGATGACGTCGATAGCGCGTACCTCATCACGTCCATCGAGGACGTGACGGGCGGCCGCACCATTGACTACTGGTACCAGGCGGAAGACACCTGCAAGCTCTGCTCGGACGCCGACACAGGCATCGTGCCGAACGACCTGGAGTCCGGCGAGGCCCCGAACATCGTCAAGGGTCAGCGGTACGACCTGGTCTCGGTCATGCTGCCGGGCACGGCCGCGGCAGGCGCTTTCCCCGACTTGCCCGCTGATCACGCCGCACGATTTCCGAGCGGGCGCGAGTGGACGTACACGTACCAGACCGTTGCGGAGGACGTTCAGTACGACAGCGAGGGTGAGGAGTGCGTCGGCAGGTTCCTTGAGAGCATCATCGACCCGAACGGCACGAAGATCGTTGACAACCTGTACATGCTCGACCCGAGCACACCATTCAAGTCCCGCGTGTTCGTGGCCGAGCAGGAGCACGAGGGTCGCCACTACAACTACTACTACGAGGACGCGACGACTTCAGGTGCCACCGACTTGCACGCCGAAACGGACTACCTGGTGTGGGTCAACAACCGTGCGGGCCAGGTCGCCCGGGTCGAGTACAACATCCCCAACGGCGACTCGTGCGAGGACAACGCCACACGGACCTCGTGCATCTGTCAGCCGGACGGACGCCTGGTCCGTCGGCGTGAGTACACCGGCCTCGCGCCGAACGCGAACGCGGTCTCATACGGCACGACGAACATGCCCGCCGGGCCGATCCGCGCGGGCGACCCACCGTTCTACGACACGGAGTTCGAGTGGAACGAGGATTGGCTGCTCAGCAAGATCATCCACCCGAACGATGAATTCACGATTCTGGAGCGGTATCGGGACATCCATGATGTGGATCTCGACCCGCTTAAGAACGGCGCGATCACGCAACGCGAGAAGTGGAACGCCGCGGGGACGGACTCGATCGCCGAGGCCTGGGTATACGACTTCGACTTCGCGGGGTGCAGCTGCGCCGCAGACTACCCGACCGAGCACTTCAACGCGCTCGGGGTCAAGACGGAGTTCGAGTACGACGACAACACCGGCAAGCTGCGGTGGATCCGCCACGATTTCGATAGCTCGGGCAATCCGACCGCGGTCGAAGAATTCACATACAACACGTATGGGCAGATGTTGACCCATACCCATCCCGAGACGACCGTGCTGGTGAGCGGCACGCCGACCGCGTACACCCGAACGGATAAGTACGAATACGACAATGGGTATGTCGACAAGGTCATCATCGATGACGGCGGCCTGAACCTGACCTACGAGTACGAGCACGACGCGGTCGGGAACCTGACCAAGATCACCGAGCCCGACGGGGACGTGTCGGTCTGGATCTACAACCAGTACAACGAGATCGTGCGTTACGAGCGGTACGACGCCGACCCTGATCCGGGGCCTGCGGTGCTCTACGCGGCGGCGGACTACTTCTACGACGCGAACGGGAACCTCGTCCGCGAGGATATCACGAACCTCGACGCCACCCAGGCGTCCGTGGGCGCGAACCCCGAGCTCACCACGATCCGGGAGTACGACGCGTACAACCTGCTCGAACGGGTCGCGGTCGAGGCGGGCATCTTCAGCGGCACGGTGTCGCTGAGGGCCGGGCCCTCGATGGCGTTCGAGACGGACAACTACGTCGAAGGCGCGGGCGGGTACTCCACGCCGTGCGACGAGCGATCGTTCAACGCATGGTCGATCACGGACCTGGAGTACGACCACAACGACAACCTGTCGGCGGTGGTCTACCCCGAGGCGGTGGACGGGTGCCAGGGCGAGAACCGGATTGACCTTGCCTACGACGCCCGGGACCGCGTGTATACGCAGACGGAAGGCACCGGCGGGACTGAATTGGTCACGCAGTTCAATTACGACGGCAAGGGCCAGGTCGCCAAGATTATCGTCGATCCGAGCGGTGCCCAGCCGCGTGAGACCGTGGTGTCGTGGGACCCGTTCGACCGGATCGAAGAAATCACCGACCCGATGCTCAACGAAGCCCTGCTCGGGTACGACGACGCGGACAACCTGCTCTCGGTTGCCGTCATCGGGCCGCCGAGCCAGGACGACCCGACAAGCAACGACAACGAGCTGCTCGCCTACTCATCGATGCAGTACGACGAGCAGGATCGGGTGACCGCCCAACGCGAGTACATCTTCGACCCGCTCCCCGCGGGTGTGATCTATTCGGGCGGCAGTGCGCCGCCGGTGCCGTACGCGGAAACCGCCTACGGCTACAACGACGACGACTCCGTCCGCAGCGTGACCTACCCGATCTACGACCCTTCGGGGAGCTCATCCGCGACCTCGAATCGGTATTACGACGGCGCCGGGCGCCTTGACACCGTTATTGATGCCGCCGGCAACGAGGTGCGGTATCAGTACGGCGACGGGGACAGTCTCACGCGGATCGTGTCGGTCGAGAAGCCGGCGGTGGGGGCCTCGGATCAAGTCTTCCACACCGAGTTCGTGCACGACGCGATGGACCGGATCATTGCGCGGGTCGAAGGGGCGCACACGATCGCGGGGGGCGCGTCGAGTGATGGCCCACAGAACACCTGGGACTTCGGGTGGGACTCGCGGGGGAACCTGGTCGAGATCCTCGACCCTCGCTCCAACCTGACGACCTTGCATTACGACGGGCTCAGCCGGCGCGTGCGGGTCGAGGAGATCATGACGGACACCGGGCTCGGGTTCGGGACCGCCCTCAGCCCGATCGTGACCAAGACCAGGTACGACGATTCGTCGCGGCCGATCGAATTGGAGGACAGCAACGGCAACGTCACGAGGTTCTCGTATGACGGGCTGGGACGCTCCATCGAGCGCGTGATGCCCGACGGGGGGATCTTCACTTTTGGCTACGACCACGCCGGCAACATGGACGCCGCGATCGACGCCCGCGGTGTGCTCTCCACACTCACCTACGACCTCAACAACCGGCTGACCGGGCGGGTGCTCGACTTCGCCTCGGCGATCGACAACCCGGCCCAGACCACGACCGCTGAGACCTTCCAGTACGATGGTCTCGGGCGGGTCAAGCTCGCCACGAACGACAGCGCGAAGATCGTGAGGTCGTACGACTCACGTGGCTACATGCTCTCGGAGGTCCTGAACGCCGACGCGGTGGGGCTGTTCCCGGCGGCGTCGGACCGCCTTTGTGCTACCACCTACGACGAGGCCGGCAACCCGACGGTGTGCACCTACCCGGGCGGGCGCGTGATCCACCGCGCTTTCGACGATCTGAACCGAATCAGCTCGATCGGCACCGACGTAGGGCTGACCGACATCGCGTCATACGCCTACGTCGGTCCCGGCCGTGTCGAGCAACGTACCTCGGGCAACGGCGTTGTCACCGACTACGCCTACAACGGGTACGAGGGCTCGGCGTTCAACAACGCAAACGATCTCGGCGTCGGACGCATGGCCCAGGTCACCCACACCGGGCCCGGCAGTGTCACCGTCGATCAACGCCGCTTCTGGTGGGATCGCGCGGGCAACAAGGTCGCTCATCTGGATACCGGCGGCACGGTCGCGACGCCGCGCAATCGTTTGTTCGCGTACGACTCGGCGGACCGGCTCGTCCAGAGCCGCGAGCTTGCCACGCTCCCGATAGCGCCGGACCCGTGGACGCCCTCGTCCGCGCCCGCCGGCGGCACCCTCTACGGCCTCGACGAGCTCGGCAACCGGCTCGCCGTCACCGGCGATGACCAGGCCGGCGCGTACGACGGCGCCTACACGATGGACACGCCCGACGACTCGGTGAACCAGTACACCACGTCGCCAGACTGGGAGCACCACTACGACATCAACGGCAACATGGTCCTCTACCACGAGCCGTGCCCGGCGGACATCAACGGTGACTTCCAGAACAACGTCGACGACATCGACGCGTACGTCGCCCTGTTCACGGCGGGCGACCCCGCCGCGGACCGCGACGGAAACGGCACCATCAACATCGACGACATGGGCGATTTCGTTGCCGATTTTTCCGGCAGCAACGCGACCTGCGCCAACACCCAGCTCAGCTACGACTACCGGGACCAGCTGGTCACGGCGGTGAGCAACAACGGTGCGACCGAGGTCTCCGCGGCTCTCTACCGCTACGACGCCTTCAACCGGCGTGTGAGCAAGCAGGTCACGGGCACGAACGCCGAGACGACGTACTTCGTGTACGCCGGGCTGGGTGCGTGGCAGCTGATCGAGGAGTACGACGGGCCGACGGACGCCGATGATCTTGTGCGCACGCACGTCTACGGCAATTACATCGACGAGATCATCACGACGACGGACGAGTCGCTGCAGACGCCGGAGGACTACTACTACCACCAGGACGACCAGTTCAGCGTGTATGCGCTGACGGACTCTTCTGGCGCGGTGATCGAGCGGTACGACTACGGCGACTACGGCGAGCCGGTGGTCATGGATGCGGCGGGGCTGGAGCGAGCGTCATCGCTTTACGCCGTGCGGCACATGTACACGGGGCGACTGTGGGAGCCGGAGACGGAACTCTATCAGGTGCGACATCGGTTTCTGTGGCCTCGACTTGGCCGGTGGGTGCACCGGGATCCACTAGGCTATATCGATAGTCCAAACTTAGTCGCATACGTTCTCAGTGCTCCATTGATCCTGCTTGATCCGTACGGAATGCGATCGATTTGGCAGCACTACAAGGAAGGGGCTTCATACTTCGTAGACATCCTTTCGGGGCGTGCAAACAAGGAGCATGACAGATCCACCACCGCTATTCAGGTCAACCAAGGGCGGAACGGAAAGAAAGCCAGGGACCGGGGTGATCGAGATGGCGCGAACGACGCCGTCAATGATGGCCACAAATGGGTATCTGATGCCGAAAAAATCGAACAGGGGGCGATGGACGATACTGTGTCTACGCTCACTGAATGTCGGGACACCGCTACTGGGGCATTTGTTCCAGGACCCCCTGGTGTCGGCAAGACGTTCTCGACAGCTATTGGCAAAGTTAAGAATTCAAAATTTGGTTCGTATATTATAGATTTTGCGAGCGGAAAGAAATATATCGGCAAAGGGCCCAAAAAAAGAATGAGACGATCGGCGAGGGAAAAATCAGAAGCGTATGATGATCCTGTAATTGATCAACAATTCACTCCGGCACCAAACAATCAAGAGGCGTTGATGGATGAAGCCCGGGCGATTCGAGAAGCCGGTGGGGTTGATAATCCTAATTTATATAATAAAATCAACTCGCCTGGCGAGAAGCTTCTGAGGCAGAATGGTGAATAGATGGCAACAGTTTCTCCAAAAATTGAACCATGGGGACGATATATTATCGCGTGGGCGCAATCGGACAACATCCAAGAGTCGTTAGACCTGTTGTCAAGCGGGGCAGTTAATGGGATTGGAATTTCCCCATACAGCGGGTATTCCGGCCGGGATATTTCGTTTCTTTCTGATGTCGAAGGGTTGTTGGGTGTTGTCATCCCCTTTGCGGAAAAATATGATTTGAGTGTTCTTGGTGAGCTTCCGGGCCTCCAGTTCTTGACAGTTGCAGGGTACCAACAGCCTTTAGACTGCAGGGGTTTTGATCAACTCGACGACCTGCGGGTCGAATGGACGCCGCGTTTGATTCTGCCGGAATCGAGTTCGGCAATTAGGTCGCTGTATTTAAGAGGTTATAACCCAAACTCAAAAACACTAAATAGTTTGCCTGTTTACGAAGCGATTGAAGATATTGAAATCAATCAAGGGAATCTGCTTAGTATCGAAGGTATTGATCGCATGCCGTCTTTGGTTATGGCAAAGTTTTACGGTCTCCAAGATCTGCAATCAGTAGCCGCTTGCGCAGGAACAAAGATAAAGCGCCTTCATATAGAGAGTTCTAATAAATTGGTTGACGTAGAGCAACTTGGCGGGTGCAGAGAGCTGATTAGCTTGCGATTGATTAACTGTGCGAATCTCAAATCGTTGCAATTCATAACTAAATTTAAATGCTTGGAAGATTTTCGGTTTGTGGGCACGTTCGTCGAAGATGGCAATATGGCGCCGCTGTTGAGCATGAAATCTGTTGGCTTTGTTCGGGTAAAGGGCTACTCGCACACGCCTTCTGAAATACGGCAAGTGATCGATGGCGTGAGTCACTGAGAGACGTGCCAGTCGGGGCGTGACAATTCGCAGTCGGTGTTGATTTGGGATGAAGAGCGAGGGTGGCGCAGCGGATGCTGTCATTCTCCCCTGAAGTGATTGCTCTAGTCACATAGTCGATTTGATTACCCTGAAGTGTCGCCATGAACCGTTGCATCAGCAAGGTCATGACTGGCAACGTCACCGAGATTGCGTACTTCACATATCCCGGCAAACAGTTCGATCAATTCAGTCACAGCAAGTGGAGATCCACCCGGGCGAACCGAGCGGAACTCTACCTCGAACGCCTGCACCACATCCGACAGCTGTTCGGCACCCACGCCCTCGCGCACCGCTTCGAGCGTCGGCATGACGGCGGTCCGCACCCACCGCAGGAACCGGGCGGCGTCGGTCTCCTCCCGTATCGAGGAAGTCCGCACCCCGGATCGCCCCTCGCAGAACGCCGCCCACCACCCGGGCCGTTCGCGTTCGCCGACCTTGGCGTGCCGAGCGACCGGGACGCGGAAGTCCACCACGCCGATGAGGTGATCGAACGCCGTGCGCGGCCACTCCGCGGCAGCCGCAACGACCGCGAACCATGATGCCTGAGCAAGATCGCCCCGCAGCTGAGCCTCGAACCGCTCCCACCACCCCGCGAGCCCCCAGCCGCGTTCGAGCCCTTTGTCGTAGACACGCACGAACCGCTCGGACTGGCGGCTGCCCAGGTAGTACCCCCTGCCGACGAACCCCTTGGGGTTTTTGGCGAGATGCCGGTCCATCTCGTCGAATGTCTTAACGCGGCACAGCTCCCCGCGGCTGCACGAAGCGCTGACGTTGTCGATCAGCGTGAGCTCCTTGCCGAATTGGTCCCGCCGAATGTCGAGCCGCGTGCGCCGCACCGGGAGCGAACCGGACAGCTCGAACATCGCACGGCGCGTGCGCTCGTGATCGCGCATCCACTGCTTGCCCGATATCTCGACCATCCATGAATCGGCGCCGGTGCGGTGATCCCACGCAACAATGCCACCGCCCTCGATATCGAACCCCTGCCTGTACCAGTTCGTGCCTTTGTCACGCGGGTGCGGACCGAAGCCGTGCGCGGCGAGCAGTTCGAGGGCATCGTTGTGCCCTGATCCTTTCCCCGTCAGGGTGAGCGTGTCGAAGCCGATCTCGTCACGCACGACGACGCCGGGTTCGTCGCGTCGTGTGATCTCGTCGAGGATACTGAGCGGGATCGGGGATGGATCAAACGGTGCTTGTGTACAGATTTGATCGACTCGGGTGGGATTCTGACCCCTGTGATACCCAGCAGGGGTCACGGGTTCGGCGGGAGCACCCCGCCGGTGCTGCGCCCCGGCGGGGTGCCCTCCCGCTCCGCACTCCGGCGGGACCTTGCTCGGCCTCCCGCGGTCCATTTGCTCGCAGCGTGTGTCATTGCTCATCGCGGCTTCTCCGTTGTTGGGGCCATATGCGTCCATCGCTCACCAGAGAGACTCCTGGAGAAGTCTCCGTGGGCGTTAGGTTGGTCTTGTTGGGCCCGTCTCCCTCCGCTGCGAAGGACCCCGCCGCCGACGGGGTGACGGCGGCGTCCTTCGCGGCTCCGGAGAGTCTCATCACCACTACCCTTCACTTTCATCGCTCTCGGCGTGTGTTGGCGATTGCGGGCGCGGCGACACCATCCGCGGGAACCTCGCTCGCCAGCTCGCGGGCAAGTTCAGCCAGGCAGCGCCGGGCTGCGGGACTCAGTTGGGGCCAGCGCGACGCGATCGCGCACCAATCGGCATTCCTCTGGGGAGGCGGATTGACACGCGTATTGACACTCGGATTTGGACTTCCCGGGTCCGCGCCGATCTCGGGTGGGCTCGCGTGAGCCGTTACCGATTCCGCCCAAGCCGTTCGAGTTGAACGGCTTGGGTCTTCGTTGGCCCCGGGTGGGCCACTCTGATCTGTACGGTCTCTGCAATGGAGCCGGGGGGAATCGAACCCCACCCGATTCCGATCCCACGCTTCCCAGACACCGATTCAGAGGGTGTGCGCGCAACCGGGCGCGCAACCAAGGCCGATCCGCTCTTCAATCATCTCGCAGCCCTGTGGCCTTCACTGGCGCCGTGCGATCAGTCCTCGCTTGTGCAACTCGCATCGAGCCTCGCGGCTGCCGAGCGTCGGGTCACTCCCGATCCGGAGCCCAGCCCGAGCTGCAACCCTGACGAGCGGAGCACGGGCCGCAAGGCCCTAAAATCCTCCGCTGGCGGGGTTGCTGGTCGGCGAACGTCGGACGGTGCGGCTCGCGGGGGTGTCGGGGACCGCGGCGCCAGCCGCGGGCCCGGCGTCCGCGCGACGGACCGGGAGGGGGGCCAATGACCGCCCCCGAGCCGACCTATCCCCGTTCTGTAACACCGGGGATAGAAACCCAACCCAGCCTGGATCCGGTTGGCGAACTCCTGGAGCAGCCCGGGCTCTATGCCGGACTGGACTGGCTCCGGGTCACGGCGCACGATCGTTTCCGAATCCCCTTGCTTGAATTCGTGTCTCGTCGGTTCGGCGATACCATGCGCGGCACGGGCGGAGCGATGCATTTCAAGGCGGGAATCGAGTGGCCGGTGGGCGTGCAGCTGAGTTGGGAACACCGCGCCTCCATCTGTATGCTCGACGTTCGTGGCGAGTGCTTCACGCTACTTGGCGGGGCCAGAGGCGTCGAGTTGCTCGTTGACCTGTTGGAACTCGGGATCCCGATCAAGCCAACCCGCATCGATCTGGCGCTCGACTACGTCCAGCAGCGGCGTGAGCTGTGCGACCACGCCGAAGCCTCCTGTGAACGGTACGAGCTCGTCGGCCCTCGCAGATGGAGTAACGCGAGCGAACGCACGACGGGAGGTCGATTCACCCGTCGCCAGGTCAATCTAGGGAAGCGGTCGTCGTCTGTATTCGTTCGAATCTACGACAAAGGGCGCCAGTTGGGTATTCCCTCAATCGGAGCGTGGGAGCGGATCGAGGTCGAATTCAAGCAGGATCGTGCGCCGCTCGTCTGCGTTGAACTCGACGAGAGCGGAGAGCGCTGGCCTGTGATCATGCGAGACCTCGTTTTTGGTGCGTTCGATTTCCGAGAGGCGACAGGCCGAGCAGAGCGAGATCGGCGTCCGTGGGTCGAATGGTTCACCAGTCTGGTCGCTGAGTGCGATCCGAAGCCAGTCCGGAGTGACCCGCACCCGTACTCCGCGGAAGCATGGCTCAATGCCTTCGTGCAATCCTACGGGAGGACTCTCATTCACCTGGCGGAGACCTTTGAGCGTCCGCTCGGTGAACTCGTCGAAGAGCTGCTGAGAGACTTCAGTGGCTCGTGTCGTCGCCCGCAGCTCGCCAGCGAGCTTGCTTCCCTCGGCCTCGGGCCCTCATCTCAATCAAGCTCTGCGAGATCGGTTTGAAGCACGCCCCCGATAGGCCGCGATCGTTGCGGCGGGTACAGCTCAACTGCGTCCATCGCTACCTGCTATGTACGCGAAGGGGCCGCCGGCAGGTCGTATGTCAACATCGTCCGGGATGACATCGGCGGATACTTCATCACCAAACGAAGGCAGCGGAATTCGCGTCGATCCCACTGCCCGCGGTCAAACAACGCCTCGACCACATCGTCATAATTCTCGATCAAAGGCGTCGAGATGACCGGGTTCTCACCAAGGTCGTGCACGCGCTCGGCGATCGGGATCGGCAACGACGCGACGTTCGCCAGCGACGCGCCCAACCATCCGAGCACACGGGTCTTTAGCGAGAGCGCTTCGGGAATATCGCGGTGTACGAAGATGTCGACGAGCAGATGTTCCACGGGCGTGGTCACTGAGCAGACGAACTCACCTTGCGTGTTGTCACCGTCGCGCCACCGGGGCACGGTCTGTCGGTCCAGAAAGCCCATGAACATGCTGAATTCACCCGTGAGACCGACCGGGCCCGGGCCAAACTCGTAGACGTCCATGCCGCCGCGGTCCGTGACGTGCACAGGGGGCATGACACCGGAGCAGCACGAACGCAAGATGTACCGGTCGTCCGTTTCGGAGTCCGCGATTGCGAGGTGCCTCCCCGGATCGTCCGTCACGTCCGTTTGCACTCGATACCGCTGGAACGCGGGCCACCGGTCAATCGATCGCAGTCGGTGCACGTTGGTGAGGCCTCCTACGAGCCCGATGTCGAGCATGTCGGAATTGTGTTTGCTTGGGGCGATCGTGAACGTGGATGATCGCACACCCGCGCGGATGCCCCAAAGCCCGCTGTTGCCTTGGTACGCCAGCTTGCGGCTCATCTCTAGCTGACGCCCGGCACCCATGCTGTCGAGCACGAGTTGGAGAGTCGCCCGGTCGCCCGTATGGATTTCGATCATGTCGTCGTACGCCGCGACGGCCGAGCGAACCCGATCGACTGTCGGGGCCGGGGCCCCACCCGCTTGCAGCGCCTTGAGCAGGATCGACAGGCCCCCGGGACCTGGGATCAGCGGTACCGCCGCCAATGCGTCCTCAGTCTGGATCACGCGGGAGATCTTCCACGCGAGGTTCTTGTTGAGTTGAAACCGGCGTGAGACATCCTGTGGGCGGCTCGGGTCCGCTCCGACCGAGCGGTACAGGTCGAGCAGCGCGCCGCGAAGCCCGAGGACTGTGTCCCGACAGTGATCCTCAAGCTTTAGTTCGGAGTTTGTCTGTATAACAGTCATTGCTCAACATTTCCTGTCGCATCGCTCGGTCTGATAGATGATACCGAGATTTGGGGTTGACGAGAATTATTCGCAGAATATTCCCCAGGGAAACTTGTGCGACAATTCTACGTCCGGTAGCATCACCCCGAGGCATCTGACACTTCGCTTGGTCTCAAGTGCGTGACCGGGTTGACCACACCGACGGCTCACACAAAGGGAGCGTTCTCATGAAGACGAACCACGTGCTGAACATGATTGTCGCGGCGGGACTCGGAGCCCACGCCGCGCACGCTGATGTGAACTTCTACATCATCGGTGACCCGACGACCGAATTCCTTCTCGCCAACGACATCAGCGACAACGGGATCGCGACCGTTGAGCGCACGGGCAATGCGCCGTATTCCCTGTGGAGCGTTGATGGCGGGCTGATCACCATCGGGGGCGTCGGGGCTGGCAACGGCATCGGCGGTGGGGCCACCATTTCGCGCGACGGTCTGTTCGTTGGGGGTACCTTCTTCAACACTACCCAGAACTACGCCGAGTGGGCACGCTATGACGTCACCGCCGACATATGGACCGGGTTCGGGATGATCCCGGTCATCGGGCGTCAGCTCGGGCAGGCTGTCAGCGCCGGGTATGGCATCTCGGGCGACGGGCTTAACGTCGTCGGCGGCGGGTGGACCACCGAGGGAACCGCGGACTACCACGCGATCAGGTGGACCGTCGGCTCGGGTATCACAGACTTCGGCACCAACGTGGTCGGAAACTCTGCCCGCGCCAACCGTGCTGACCTCGACGGCTCGGTCGTCACCGGGTGGCAAGACGGCCCGGGGCGCCAGGGTTGCGTCTGGGTGGACGGTATCCAAGAGCTCATCTTCCAGACCGATGCCACAATCGCCGGTGATGCTTGGGCTGTCTCTGAAGACGGCACTTGGGTTAGCGGGTCCGATGTCGGGGACATCAACGGCTCGCTTTGGCGGTACAACACGGTTACCAACGTCTCCGAGGATCTCGGCAACATCGAGACGCCGAGCGAACAGATCATCGGGTACGACATGACGGCCGACGGGTCGCTCATCGTTGGTTCGACCTGGGAAGGTGGACCGGCATTCGCCTTCGGCACGGGCTTCGTCTGGCAGGATGGCATCGGCATGATGACCGCCTCAGAGTACTTTGCCTCCCTCGGCGCCGTCATCGACCCGTCGCTCACCCTCACGTTCATCTCGGGCGTTTCCTCGGACGCGACATGGTTCACCGGCTGGGGGCTCACCCTCGGGGACGAAGTATTCAGCTGGGTGGTTGAGATCACGCCTCAGTGCGCCTTCTGCGATTGCAACGCCGACGGCGTCCTCAATGTCGATGACATCGATTGTTTCGTTTCCGCGTTCCTCGGCGGCGACCTGGGCGACGCAGACTGCGACGGCTCAGGCACGCTCAACGTCGATGACATCGACTGCTACGTGACCTGCTTCCTGGCGGGGTGCCCGGGCTCCGAATGACCCCCCGAGTCACCGGAACTGCGCTTGCATCGATCAGGCGGCTCGTTGTCGCACGTTCAGATCACGTAACGAGCGTCATGTGTGAGACACTTTGTGTGGTCCAGTAATAGAGAGAGTTTCTAAGTCTTTGAGAGAGAAAGGGAATTACAGATGAGCTACAAGACCGCAATCGCCGCGACGCTCCTCGCCGCGGGCACCGCATTCGCCGGCCCGACCGGCACCGCCGTCAGCACGTCCGTCATCATGGGCAACGGCGGTTCGGGCGAGACCATGATCCTCGGATCGGGCACGTCGAACCTCAGCATCGATCCCGATGACTTCGGCACCGACCTGGGTAACTCGTTGGGCAACAACACCGTCTACGGCGACTACGTCGTCACGCCCCAGGGCGCCGCGGGCACCGGCCCCAACGGTGGAAATCTCTACAACGTCGGCGTTCGCGTCGGCAGCCGCTCAACCGGCTTCCCCTTCGGCGTCAATTTCTACGATTCGCCCATCATCGATACCGGCGACACCCTCGCCTCTGGCGCCACCATCAACGAGATCACCTTCGAGTTCGGCATCGGCGGCGGCGGGATCGCCTTCGATGACTTCGGCGCCGCCACCCAGGTGAGCATCATCGACGACTTCGGCGTGTTCTTGGACATTGACGGGTACGGTGCCCCGTTCAGCGACGTCGATGACGGCGGCGCGAACATGCACTGGGTCGTCAACGGTGACGGCACATTGGGAGTCTCGGTTACCTACTCGACCGACTCCGTCATCGTCTCCAACGGGTTTGACTTCACCAGCTTCGTGAACGGTGACTGGGCGACCGGCACGGTGGACGGTGTCAAAGCGACTCTCCGCGTCGAGGTCACCCCTACCCCGTCGTCGGCCGCGCTCATCGGGCTCGGCGGGCTGGTCGCGATGCGTCGCCGGCGCTGAGTCACGCTTCGCATGATCTGAAGCGCGGGACTCCCCCCTGCGCAGATGGGTTCTTTGGCGCCGCATCCCTGCTCGGGATGCGGTGTCTTTCTTTTGCAAGTGATCTTCCCCCAGTGTTTGTCTGTCGCTTTGTCTACGCCATGGCGTACAGGAGCGAGGCCGGGGAGGCGTTCGCGGCTTAGATGCTAGATTCTGCGCCTCCGTGACCTGTCCCGTTTGTTGTGCCGATTGCGGACAGTGTCGTGGATGAGTTCGAAGCCCAGCAGAGCCACTGCGCTCTGCATGTCCGGGGTTAACCGCACTCAGGCGACAAGTTCTGCTCGTACAGGGCCAGCACGTATGCCAAGGGTGATTAAGACAAGTATTGGTAGTTGGTTGACGCATACCTTAAAGGTGGTGTTATATGGGTATGGGAACACTCAAAACCTCTATCTCGCTCGACGAACGACTCGTTGCTCAACTCGATCAGCAGGCTGAGGCGGATGAAATTAGCAGCTCGGAGTTGATTGAGCGGATCTGCCGAGGGAGTCTGGACCAAGACCCCAAGGTCGAGTTCTTCCGCATGAACTGCATGCCCACCGAGGTTCTTGCGGCCCTGTCAGCCGTCCATTGGCACGACGAAGACGGGCCCGTTGAACTCGTGATGAGAGTGCCCGCTTCGGATTGGGAGGAGTGGCGACGCCGGCGCAAGGCCAAGGCCACAAAGAAGAAGGGAGGGTCGTGATGCCCATCGCGAGCTACTGCCCTCCCGGCTACCTGACGAAGACGGACGCCGCCCAACGCTTGGGCATGTGCCTCAAGACACTTGAACGCCGCATGAAGACCGAGCCCGTTCTCTCGCAAGTCCTTCGCAAGGGACGTCAGGTCTTTTTCAGCGAGCGAGCCGTTGAAGCGTACTACAAGCTCGCCCAGCAGCGGGGGTACCTCTGATGCCTGCTCCGACAGTGACAAAGCGACCGGGACGCAAGAGCTACTACGCCCGCATCGATGGTCGGTACGTCTCGACCGGGCACACCGATCAAGGCCTTGCAATGCAGGCTGCAATGCGCATGCGGGAGGTCGGAGTTGATGCCTACCGCCGCGGCAAGCGCACGCTCAGCGACCGGCTCAAGGACCTGATAGAGGACCACCTGGACTATCTCCGCGACCACGACGGGCGGGGTGCCGAACACATCCGCAAGAAGCGGGCCCAACTCAGGCATCTGGTTGAAGCCGGACGGTTCCGCACGCTGCGTGAGATCAACAAGCGGGCGTTCGAGTCTTGGCTGAACTCGCTCGCCTGCGGCCCAAAGACCCGGACCGAGTACCTGACCGCATGGAACGTGTTCCTCGATTGGCTCGTTCATGAAGACCGGCTGGACTCAAACCCGGTCCGGGGCCGGATCCGGCGTCCGCGCATACGGACCGATGAACGCGAGCATCGCCGCGCCTTGACGGTCATTGAGGTATCCAGATTGATCGAGTCAGCCGGCTCGCGCGGGCTGCTCTATCTCACCGCCGTGACCACTGGCGCACGCTTCAAAGAGTTGAAGCAGTTGCTGTGGACCGACATCCATGAGGATGGGCCGGAGCCTCATGTCACGCTGCGGCCCAAGACGACCAAAAACCGCAAGGGGCGCACGCAATTCCTCACTGTTGAGCTGGCCGATGCCCTGGCGGAAGTCCGGTCAAGGGCCAAGACGCCGAGCGTGTTTCGAGGCGTGCCGAGCCATCACACTATCGACAAGGATCTCGCCGCAGCCGGCATCACGAAGCGGACCGCGGAAGGCATCGCCTGCTTCCACAGCCTCCGCCACACGTTCACCACGATCATCGCTCGGCAGACCAAGGACACGCGGCTCACCCAACGCATGGCGGACCACGCCGACATCAAGACAACGCAGGGCTATCTCCACACCGAGCAAGACGAGCACGCCACGGCGATGCGTGACTTCCCGACACTGCTCGGGTCAGAGCGCGCAACGTGGCGCGCAACGGGCGTGGTCGAAACGGGTCGTTTAGTGTCGGATGAAGACGCATCGGGGCCCGCTCCGTCTGGCGTGCAAGTGTCGCCAGACGGAGCACTTAGTCCTGATCTGTCCGAATCTGTCGTTCGGTGTCTATCAATGGAGCCGGGGGGAATCGAACCCCCGTCCCGGAACGGTCAGCACGGCGCCTCTACGCGTGTAGTCGCTGATTTAATCTCGACGCTCGCCCGGGCAGCGACACCCTGGCTTCGCATCCAGCCCCCTGAAACCTCCTCGCCCGTGTGCCAGGGTGCACCACACACGGACCAGCCCGATGATCATGATCCCCCGCCTCATCAGGCGTCGGGCGAGGGATCCACGGCTTTATTAAGCCGCGAGTGCGAACTGCGGTTCGGCAGTTATAAAGTTGCGTGCTTTTTTACGAGGCCTACACGCCCCTCGACGCGCCACACCGAGCTTGCTCCCGTCCGGTCGAATGCCGTATCGGCCCCAACCTGTCATCCGCCCGCAACCGACCGTCGGCCATGGACGCATGGACAACAATAGGCTCGGCCACCCTCTTCCCGATCTTGAGCCCCGTGGACACCCCATCGCCCAATGCCCGAAACCGGCGCTCCCTCGGACGCTGGTGCCTTGCCACGCTTCTGTTCGCGTTCGTGCTCCAGGCGGCCACAACGGTGCTGATCGCGCTGGACCCTGAATTCGGCCAGTTCCTCACCGGTCGCCGCGTGCCCGGCGGGCAGATCTCGATCTCCTCGGGTCCGGGCACCTGGGCCTGGCCCCCCGGGCCCGGGCGAAAGTGGGTCTACTCCGAACCCGATCACCTCAACGGCATCGAGCACTTGCTGGTCTTCCCGACCGATGGCTCCGGCTTGCGGCCTCGTCGCGACACGCCCCGTTTTCACTGGCTCATGCCAGCCCTCCGCTCACGCCCGGGCGCGGACCGCATCGTGCGCTCCGGCGCCGGTCCCCCGAGCACCGTCATTCTGTGTGGATGGCCGCTGTACTCGGCAACTTGCGTCCACCACCCCAGTGGGGTTGTGAGTTGGGGCATCCCGCGCGATTTCAGGGGTGCGATTCCTCTGCGGCCGATCTTCCCGGGCGTCATCGTAAACACTCTCGCGTTCACACCACCTGCATTGGTGATCCTGCTGCTTGCGCACGCTGTCAACGCACTGGCTCTCGCGATCGAAGCACGGGGGCGCATCAAGCCTGGCATCTGCATCGCCCCACGCTGCGGCTACTCCGTCATCGACCTCGACACCTGCCCCGAATGCGGCACCAAGCAGCCTACGAAGCACCGTCCGCCCACGCCGGCTTCCTAATCCTTCGGCTCCACCGCCCGCGAGCCCATCCGCATCGGGAACAACGCGTGCGTCCAGGCCACCAGCTTGGTCTTCGGACGCCTGGGCTTGTCCATCATCAGGTCCATCATCTCGTTGAGCAGCCGGTTCAACTCGCCCAACTCGCTCCGCGTGAGCCACGCGAACACCGAGATGAACCTGGTATCCCGGTGGCTTCCCTTCGAGATCGAGGTCTCGTCGTGGAGCGCGTCATCGAGCCGGCGCCCGGAGTTCCGGAGTTCCGAGTGCATATACGCCAGCAGCGCCTCGACGATCTCCTCATTGTTCACGTCGTAGTTGAGGTACCACGCATCCGAGGCGAACACCCGTGCGTCGCGCTTGCCCGTCGCCTTGGTCCCGACCTCCTGGATGAGCCCGATCTCCTCGAGGTGGTCGATGTGCTTGTACAGCGACGCCGGGTGCCGACCCAGCTGGGCGGCGATCTCCCGGACGGATGCCTCGCCCTGGTTCAGGACCACCTGGTGGACCGCGTGCCGGGTTGGCGATGCCAAGGCGCGGATCTGGGCCGCGGTCTGGATCGTGTTCGTTTTTCGTGGCAGTTTCCGCATCCGCGGAGCATACTCGCCGTATAAATTGGTGAATCATCAAAAAAGACACATAATGAATCCCGAACCCTCCCGCTCGTAAGGAAACCCCATGGCAACCCGCTGCAGCACCCTCGCCCTCCCCATCGCGGCCTTGGCCCTCGCGGGCACCGCCTCGGCGGACCTCTTCCACGACGACTTCGAGTCCTACACCAACGGCGCCCTCCCCGGCGGCGAGTGGCACGACATCTTCGAGCGGGCCGTCGATCGCCCGGTCCCCTCCCCCTCGATGACCGTCATCGACACCACCGACGCCCACGGCAACGCCACCAAAGCCATGCAGTCCAGCGTCGTCAAAGGCACCAACGGCGCCTTCGTCCCCATCGCCCACGCCAAGACCCACACCGTCTCGATGGACGTTCGCATCGACCAACTCGCAGCCCCGGGCCAGGGCTGGCCCGCGGGCGTCGGGTTCATCAAGGACCTCGGCGACCCCAGCGTCGATGTCAACCGAAACCCCCAGGCCATCCTCTATGGGTGGACCGACCGGCGCTGGCGGTTCTTCGCGACCCAGAGCAACGGCACTCCAAACAAAGACGACCAGCTGAGCGGCCCGAGGTTCGTGCTCGGCACGTGGTACCGCCTCACCGTCACGGTCGATACCGAGATCGGTCTCCTCCAGGCCACCGTTGCCGACGCCGCCACCGGGCAGATCCGCAACACTGGCAGCCACAGTTTCACAAACTGGGACGTCGAGAACGGCATGTTCGATGCATTCACCATGTTCGACGGCGAGAGCGAAAACTCGACCACCGTCGGACAAGCCACCGTCGACAACGTGACCTACACCCCGGCGCCCGGAGCCGCGACCGCGATCCTCACGCTCGCCCTGGGTGCTGGCGCGCGCCGCCGACGCCGCTGATCACACCCGCCCGCCGCCCACCGGTACCATCCCCCCGGTGACGCATGGGTGATCAACGCCGCTCGCTCGGAGCGACCATCTCATCGACCGGCCTGATCGCGGGCCCACTCCTCGCCGTCGCGGTCTACGCCCTGCTCCCCGACGCCGTGCGCGACGGCTCGGGCGAAGTCGTCTCGGGCCTCTCGCACCCCGCCCGCGCGACCGCCGCCCTCGCGACGCTCATGGCGACCTGGTGGCTCACCGAAGCCATCCACATCACCGCGACGGCCATCCTCCCGCTCGCCCTGCTCCCCATGCTGGGCGTGATGGATATCAAGCCCGCCGCCGCGCCCTACGCGCACCCCATCCTCTTCCTCTTCTTCGGCGGGTTCATCCTCGGCCTCGCCATGGAGAAGTGGGGGCTCCACAAACGCATCGCCCTGCTCACCCTCCGCGTCGTCGGCGGCAACCCCTCCCGCGTCATCCTCGGCTTCATGATCACCTGCGCCGTGATGAGCATGTGGGTCTCCAACACCGCCACCACCCTGCTCATGATCCCCATCGCATCGAGTGTCGTCGCCCTCATCAGCGCAGGGAACTCGGACGAACGCGCCACCGGCAACCTCGCCAAGTGCCTCCTCCTGGGCATCGCCTACGCCTCGTCCATCGGCGGCACCGTCACCCTCGTCGGCACCGCGCCAAACATCTTCCTCGCCGGGCACCTGCACGATCACTTCGACATCGAGCTCTCGATGACGCACTGGATCGCCGCGACCCTCCCCGGCTCGGCCCTCTTCATCGTCCTCGCCTGGCTCGTCCTCACCCGTTGGACGCACCGCACCGCGCGCACAACCACGACCGACATCACCCAAGGCGTCCGCGACAAGCTCCGCGCCCTGGGCCCCGTCTCCCGCGGCGAGTGGACCGTCTTCATCGTCTTCTGCACCACCGCCATCCTCTGGATCACCCGCCCGCTTATCCAGAAGCTCGGCGGCGCGCTCGTCGAGTCCGATCGTGCCGTCCTGCTCGGCTCAGTCCTCGAAGACCTCCAGGATGCGACGATCGCGATGCTGGCCGCTCTCGCGCTCTTCGTCATCCCCGTCCGCTCGTCGCAGCGTGACTTTGCAATGGACTGGCGCACCGCCGAGCGCGGCGTCCCCTGGGGCATCCTCATCCTCCTCGGCGGCGGGTTCTCGCTCGCCAACGCCATCACCTCCACCGGGCTCGACGCCGCCATCGCCCGCTCTCTCACCGTCTTCCACGGCGTCCCGGACCTCGCCCTCGTCTTCGCCGTCGTCGCCACCATCGTCGCGCTCACCGAACTCACCAGCAACACCGCAACCACCACCGCGCTCATCCCCATCCTCGGCGCCGCGGCACCCGCGATGGGCATCGACCCCATCCGCCTGCTCGTACCCGCGACCATCGCCGCCAGCTACGCCTTCATGCTCCCCGTCGCGACCCCGCCCAACGCGATCGCGTTCTCGACCGGCAAGCTCGAGATCCGCGACATGGCCCGCACCGGGCTCCCTCTCAACATCATCGGCGTCTTCATCGCCGTCGCCTCGGGCTACGCCGTCGAGTGGGTGCTCCGCCTCTCGGCGAGCTAGGGTCTCCCATGCACGTCGCCGTCATCATCCCCGCCGCCGGCTCCTCCGAGCGCTACAAGCACGCCGCCCGCGCCGAGGGCAACGACAGCCCCCGCTCCAAGCTCGACGAAGAGCTCGGAGGCCGCCCCGTCCTCCACCGCACCGTCGAGCTCTTCACCAACCGCCCTGACGTCCACACCATCATCGTCGCCGGCCCGCCCGACCCCGCCGAGATGGAAGAGTTCCGCACACGCCACGCCGACAAACTCGCCGTGCTGGGTGTCACCGTCATCGAGGGCGACGAAAGCTCGCGTTCGCAAACCGTGCGCAACGCCCTCGCGCACGTGCCCGACTCATGCACACACGTCGCGGTGCACGACGCCGCCCGCCCCGGCGTCCCGCCCGAGATGCTCGAACGCATTCTCGACGCCGCGCGCACGAACGCGGCGGTCATCCCCGCCCTGCCTGTCGCCGACACGATCAAACGCGTCGCCGACGCCCCCGAACTCGCCGCCGATCCGGACCCGCTCGCCGCGATCCTGGGCGACGAAGCCACCGCCGCCCCGCCCGCGCGCAAGGTCACCGAGACGCTCGACCGCGCCGGCGTCGTGGCGGCCCAGACGCCGCAGGTGTTTAAAAAATCGTTGTTCGTGCGCGCCTACGAAGCGGAATCGCCCGGCGCCACCGACGACGCCGCCCTGGTCGAACGCCTCGGAGAGCCCGTCCTCGTCGTCGAAGGCGACGTCCGCGCGATGAAGATCACAACGCCCGCGGACCTGCGCGCCCTCCGCGCCATGCTCAATCTCACCGGCCCCGCCGACCGCGCCGCGCACAAGCGCTTCTGAAGCCCCGCGCCCACGGACCGCCGGTCGTCTTCGCTCGCCTGCGGGCGGATGTCTTGAACATGCGAGAAGCGGACGGCTCTTCCTCCCTCTCCCCTTGGGGGAGAGGGCCGGGGTGAGGGGTCTTCAAACACCGCGGCGCTTCAGCCCCCGGGTGCCCGTCAGATCGCGCGACCAATCACGTGTACCGACGCACCACACCCTTCACGATCCCCTGCACCTGGCAGAACTTCACCCGGATCGGGTCGAAGTCCGGGTTCGCCGGCTGCAGCCGGATGTGGTCGGCTTCCTTGTAAAACGTCTTGAGCGTCGTCGAACCATCCTCGAGCAGCGCCACGATGCGGTCGCCGTTGCTCGCAACCTGCGCCCGCTCGAGCAGGATGATGTCGCCGTCGAGGATCCCCTCGTCGCGCATCGACTCGCCCTCGACCTGCAGCGCGAACAGCGACTGCGCCGGGTCGCTCGCCCCGAGGATCTCGCCCAGGTCGATCTCGTCGACGTCCTCGACCTTCTCGATCGGGTACCCAGCCGCGATCTTCCCGACCAGCGGGTACCGCAGCGGGCGAGACTCGTCGGGCACCGCGATCCCGTCAGCGATCGACAAAGAGCGTGCCTTGTTCGCTTCGCGAACCAGCGCTCCTTTTTTGATGAGCGCTTCGACGTGCTCGAAGACCGTGACCTTGCTCACGCCGATCTCGTCGGCGAGCTCCTGCATCGTCGGGGAATAGCCCCGGCGCACCCGCGAGTCGCGGATCAGTTGCAAGATTCGAAGCTGTTTGGGCGTCAGGTTCACGACGCGCCTCCTTTTTGCGACCGGGGGCTGCCCGATCGTTTCTGATGCTCGGCTGGTGCATCACGCCCGCCCGCGCCGACCCGAGCACGCCGCCCAGGTCCCGCACGCACGCCATCGCGTGGTTCACGCCCGCCTGCTGCAAACCCAACGCCCGGTCGAGGGCCATCAGGGTGCCGGCGCGGGCCGCCAGCCGGGTGTCACGTTCCGATCGCGGGGACCTCCCCCGCGCGTCTGCTCCGTCCACGAACTCCACGAGCCCCCGGTGCACCTCGCCGTTCACACGGCTCCGCACCCCGGCCCCCCTCGCGGCCTGGCAGGAAGACGCCCGGAACCGAACCAAGCCGGTACCCGAGCAACCTTCGAATTCTTCTACGTAAACACCGCCCGGTCCAATCCTCACCAGCGCTTCTTCTTCCACACCGGGTTGCCCGAACGGCACAACCGAACCCACATGGGCACCAGCCCGTTGAATGCAGCGCAACTCGATTCGAAATGGCGACGTTTTCATTCTCAGCCACGCTTTGATCCGCGATCCGAACGAAAGCCTATCTTGGTGAAGGGCATCCGTCAACCCGCCATTCGGGTCTTGATCGAGGTTCTTGTCCTCAGATACACAAATGTCCCATTCAAAACCCGTCAGGGCACTCGAATCCGTGGCTGAGTCATGCATGATGTGCGGTCCTTGCGGCATAGGACCTTCTTTCGGCCAAGGATCGTTCGCGGTTTGAACGGATAACCTGTACGGTCGTTCTTTGGGTGCCAGATTCCGGCTCAGCCAGGCCGCTTTTCGTTCACCCGCGCAAATTCGGCCCCGTGCCGACGAACCCGCCCCAGCACCTCGAGCATCGTCAACTCGCTCCGCACCACCCCAGCATCGAGCCCGGTCGCGCGCGTGATCTGGTCCGCCGTCCGGGGCTCAGCCAGTGCGAGCACGATCTTTTCCTGCTCCGGGGTAAGCCCGACCGCGCCCGCCGGGGCCGGATCGCCCGGTGCCCCTTCGCCGCCCGCAAAGAGCTCCGCGTCCGGCTCGCCCGGGCCCGGGCGAGTCGGGTCGGCGGTCAACGCCGCGTGGGTCCCCTGGAACTGGTGCCGCGCCGCCCGCTCGAGCTGCTCGATCACGTGTGCCGGCTCGTAGACCACCGCCGCCGTCGCGTCGCGGATCAGCCCCAGCGACCCCCGACTCGCTTTCGAGTCTGCCCGCCCGGGCACCGCCATCACCTCGCGCCCGTGGTCCTCCAGCGCGTGCCGGGCCGTGATCAGCGCCCCGGACCCCTCGCCCGCCTCGATCACGATCACGCCCAGCGACAGCCCCGAGATGATCCGGTTGCGGGCCGGGAAGTTCTGCGCGTCCGGCGGCGTGTCCATGGGCAGCTCGGACACCACCGCCCCGTGCCCCGACGCGATCTCGTCGTACAGGTCCTTGTGCTCGGGCGGGTAGCACTGCGCCAGCCCGCACCCGAGCACCGCGATCGTGCGCCCGCCCGAGCGGATCGCCGCGTTGTGCGCCGCCGCGTCGATGCCCCTCGCCCCGCCCGAGACGATCGTCAGCCCCGAGCGCGACAGCACCCCCCCGAACCGCTCGCTCTGCTCGATCCCGTACGCCGTGCACTTGCGGGATCCCACGATCGCGACCGGGTGCCGGTCGTCGGTCTTCGGCAGGAGGTCGCCGCGGACCATGAGCACCGGCGGCGCGCCCGGCACCTGCGCCAGCAGCTCCGGGTAGTCATCATCTTCGATGGTCACCAGATGCGCGCCCGCGTCGCGGATCTTCGCGAGCTCCTCATCGAC
>BQJQ01000004.1 GCA_021604785.1 Phycisphaeraceae bacterium | reverse complement strand
GGTCGGTGGATAAGGGCGAGGGGTCGGTGCGGGTGCGGACGCCAACGCGTGTGCTGATCGTGCTGCGGCCGAACATTCCGCAGCCGGTTGCGCCCGAGGGGGACGGAGCTTGAACGCGGTGCTCGCGATTGGCGCGTTGATCGGCGGGCTGACGCTGCTGGTGCTGGGCGCGGACTGGTTGGTCAAGGGGGCCGCACGGCTGGCGTCGCGGCTCGGGATGTCGGCGTTCGCGATCGGCGTGACGGTGGTCGCGTTCGGGACGAGTTCGCCCGAGCTGTTCGCGTCGCTGCGCGCGGCGACGACGGGCGCAGGCGACCTGGCGGTGGGCAACGTGCTCGGGTCGAACATCGCGAACGTCTGCCTGATCCTGGGAATCACCGCGCTGATCAACCCGGTGCGCGTGGAGCGGGCGGTCATCCGCAAGGAGCTGCCCGTGATGCTCGGGATCACGGTGCTCGCGGTGCTGACGCTGCTCGACGGGACGGTCTCGCGGATCGAGGGCGGGGTGTTGGCGCTGGGGATCGTGGCGTACGTGGTCTTCGCGTACCGCGTGGGCAAGGCGGACCCGGAGCTGGCGGCGGAGATCGCCGACGAGGCGCGGTCCGAGACCGAGTCCGACGCGGACGCGCCGGCGTGGCGCGACGCGGTGCTGATCGTGTCCGGGCTTATGGGGCTGGCGCTGGGGGCGTGGCTGCTGGTCGAGGGGGCGCGGTACATCGCCGAGGATCTGCTCGGTGTGTCCAAGGGCGTGGTGGGGCTGACGATCGTGGCGTTCGGGACGTCGTTGCCCGAGTTGGCGGCGTCGTTGCGGGCGGTGCTGGGCAAGCACCAGGACATCGCGGTGGGCAACATCGTGGGGTCGAACGTCTTCAACCTGCTGTGCGTGATGGGGTTCACGGCGACGGTGGAGCCGCTGCAGTCGCCGGCGATGTGGCACGCGTGGGTGGTGGTGGGGACCGGGCTGCTGTGTTATCCGGTCCTTCGGCGCGATCGGCGGATCGGGCGGGCGCAGGGCTCGCTGATGTTCGCGGCTTACCTGGTTTACGTGATCCTCGCGTACCGGTATCAGGGTCCGGGCTCCGGGTGACTGGTCTGGATCGCGGGGGGAAACCGCCCGATGTCGGCGGGGTATGCTGCGCGTCCGACCATCCGAAGCCCGCACCGGGATGCGCCTGGCGCTGCCGGTGTATCACCCGACCCGCCCGGGGGCGGTGCTGATCCGCGCCGGGCTGCCGCTGGAGCGCAAGGCGGTGGCGCGGCTGCAGGAGCTGAGCGTCCCGGAGGTCTGGATCGAGTGCCCGAAGCTCAAGGATTTGGCGCGGACGGCCTCTCCGGGCGTGCAGGCGGCTCGGGCGCACATCACGCACTTGATCGCGGGCGCTTTCGATTCGGCGACCAAGCGGGTCGATCCGGAGCTTGATTACAAGGTCTTCCGCAACGCGATCGCGTCGATGTTGAGCCAGCTGGGGGAGAACCAGTGGGCGTCGCTGTTCGTGGCCGAGCTGGCGGCGACTGGCAAGCCCGCAGTGCGCCACGCGACGGACGTCGCTTTCTTGTCCACGCTGATCGGGCTGCGGCTGGATTTCTACCTGCTCCGCGAGCGTCCCAAGCGTCTGCCCGCGCAGGCGAAGGACGTGACGAACCTGGGCGTCGCGGCGATGCTGCACGACATAGGAATGACGCGCCTCGACGAGGGCTCGCTGCACCGGTGGAACACGACGCACGACGAGTCCGACGAGCGATGGCAGGAGCACGCGAAACTCGGGTACCGGATGGTCTCGGGGCGGATCGAGCCGACGGCGGCGGCGGCGGTGCTGCACCACCACCAGCGTTTCGACGGGTCCGGATTCCCGGCGCGGGCTGGCTTGGACGAGGCGCTCTCGGGCAGCGATATCCATATTTACGCGCGCATCATCGCGGCGGCGGACATGTACGACCGGCTCGTGCACGGGGCGTGCGACCCGAACTCTGATGAATACGGGCCGCGGACGCGCCCGGCGGTGCGGGCGCTGAACATGATCCAGGGCGAGCCCTTCGCGGGGCGGATCGACCCGATCGTGCTTTGGGGGCTGCTCAATGTCTGCCCGGCGTACCCGCCCGGGTCGATCGTGCGCTTGAGCGACGGCATGCGGTGCGCGGTGGCGGAGTGGGACCCGGCGCACCCGTGCCGGCCGAAGGTCACACCGATCGGCGAGGTCGAGGTCGCCGAGTTGGTCCGGGCGGACCCGCGGGGCAAGGTGCCGATCATCGATCTGGCGGCGAAACCCGAGCTGTCCGTCGTCGAGGTGGACGGCGAGGACGTGAGCGAGGACAACTTCGAGCTTCGCTCGGAGGACGTCTCGCGTGTGAACGCCCTGCGCGAGATGCCCGAGAGCGAGGCCGCGTGAGCGGGTTCGGGCCGGTCCGGCCCGGGTAGGCTTGGCCCATGGCGGCGGACGAGCGGGGCATCCTGATCGTGGTGGCGGTGGGGCGCGAGGCGCGCGCGGTGCTCGATGCGTTCGGGAACACCGGGGCGCCGCCGAGCCCGTGGGTCGCGGTGCCGATCGACCAGAACTGCGGGTTCGACCTGGCGATCACCGGCGTGGGCAAGGCGAACGCGGCGGGCGCGATCGTGCGGTGTGCCGACCGTCGGCGGCACCGGGGGGTGCTCAACGTGGGTGTGTGCGGCTCGATGGACGCGGACGTGCCCGTGGGCGCGTGCGTGGTCGGGACCGAGAGTGTGTATGCCGACGAGGGGATCGTCGAGTCCGGGGGGTACCGCGGGCTCCACGAGATGGGGTTCCCGGTGCTCGAGGGCTCGGACGGGTCCTTCCCCGCGGACCCGGGGTGGCTGGAATCCCTCGAGCAGGTGGCCGATGCGGCGGGCCCGATCGCGACGGTCTCGACGTGCTCGGGCACGGACGGGGCGGCGGCGGCGGTCCGCGGGCGGACGGGGGCGATCGCCGAGGCGATGGAGGGGGCTGCGATCGCTCAGACGCTCGAGCGTGTGGGCGGGTTCCGGTTCGCCGAGCTGCGGACGGTCTCGAACTTCACGGGCGACCGGGGGTCGCAGGCGTGGGACCTTGACGGGGCGTTTGCGCGCCTGCGCGAGGTTCTCGGACGTTTGCCCGGGCTCTGAGCCTGATCACAACTGGTGGGTTGGTGCGGTGTGCGCGATCTCTGCGCTGCGGATTGCACGCAAGCGGGTGAGTGTGCGGGCGGGGTGTGAAGGGATGCGGTCTGCGCGCCGATCCCGTGCATGGGACGGTGCGCCGCGTTTGTGCGGCGTCTGAGTCATGGCGCGGCCAGACGGGGAGCGGATGGGCCTCAAAGGACTGGGCAAACTGGGATCGAAGGGGACTTCGAAGAAGGCCAAGGCCGCCGGTGCGTCCCTGCGGGCCGCGGCTCCTTTGCGGACGAGCTCGCCGCCGGTCGCGGTGGATTTCGGGGTCGGGTCGCTGAAGGTGCTGCAGGTGACCGGTGCCGAGCCCCCGGCGCTGGTGGCGGCGGCGTCGATCGACGTGCCCGAGGAGATCCAGGACGACCCGGCACGCAGGCTGCGGTTCCAGCTCGAGGCGCTGCCCAAGCTGGTCAAGCAGGGCGGGTTCAAGTCGGTGCGCGCGGTGTGCGCTATCCCGGCGGGGCAGATGTTCTGCAAGCACCTCCAGATTGTCAAAGCCGAGGGCGTGAGCCGGGGCGAGATCGCCCGCGCGGCGGTCGCCAAGCAGCTCGGGTGCGACCCCGGGTCGCTGGTCTGTCAGCACGAGGAAGTGAAAGAACTCAGCGGCGGGCGCGCCGAGGTGATCTGTTTCGCCGCGGCGCGTGAGCTGGTGGGGCGGATGATGCAGGCGCTCAAGCAGGCGAGGCTCGAGCCGGTGGGGATTCACTCGGAGCCGCAGGCGCTGGTGCGGGCGATGGCGCCCTCGGGCGACGCGGATCCAGTGGCGACGCTGTACCTGGACATCGGCCGGGGCACGACCTCGGTGGTGGTGGGGGAGGGGCACGCGATCCGGTTCTCGCGGGTGATCGCGTACGGCGGTTTCGAGCTTGACACCGCGGTGTCGAGCCAGCTCAAGTGCACGATGGCCCGCGCGGGGCAGCGTCGTTTGGAGCTGGACAACCTGATCCCCGCGGACGGGTCCGTGGTCGACGCGAGCGCCGTGACGGGGCTGGCGGTGCCGGGCGCCGACGAGCAGGGCGAGCAGCCCGATCCCTCGACGATGACGCACCAGGCGGTGCGTCCGATCGAGCATCCGATCGACCTGAGCGAGCCGATGGAGATCCTGACCGACGAGATCAGCATGTGCCTGCGGTACCACCGTTCGCTGTTCGCGGACGCGCCGGTGAAGCGGGTGGTGTTTGTGGGCGGTGAGTCGCGGCACCGGGCGTTGTGCGAGCACATCGCGCGGATGCTGCGTTTGCCTGCCGAGATTGCAGACCCGATGGCGCGGGTGGCGCGGACGGGCAAGGAGCCGGCGACGGGGCTCCATCTGAATGAACCGCAGCCGGGGTGGGCGATGCCGCTGGGCATGTGCCTGAGCCCGACGGACCTTTGAAGAACGGGGATGTGACCATGAACCTGAACCCATCGTCGGGCCAGCAGGCGAGCTTCCTGCCCGAAGACTACGTGAAGTCGAAGGGGCAGCACCGGGCGAACGTGCTCATGCTGCTGCTGTTCGGCGCGGTGTCGATCGGGACGATCGGCGCGTTCATGCTGATGTACAAAGAGAAGGTCGAGCTCTCGAACGAGGTCCGCCAGGTGCGGACGGACTTCGAGGCCGAGACGACCAAGATCGATCAGCTGCGGGCGCTCGAAGCCCAGCGGATCGAGATCCTCGAGCGCGCCGAGGTGGTGACGGCGATCATCGAGCGGGTGCCCCGCTCGGTGTTGACCGCCGAGATCGCCCGGGCGATGCCCCAGGGCGTGGCGCTGACCGAGCTGGACCTGGTGGGCGAGCGCGTCCGCGTGACGGCCAAGCCCAAAGTGGACGCGGACAAGACGCGGTCGGTCCGCGGGGTGCAGGCGGCCAAGAAGGGGACCGAGGAGCAGAAGGTGCTGCCGCCGCGGTTCAACCACACGATCACGCTCACAGGGCTTGCGGCGTTGAACAACGACGTCGCGGACTACCTGGCGGCATTGAAGGACTCGCCGTTGTTCACCAACGTCGAGCTGCAGTACATCAACCAGACGACGATCGACGACACGGAGCTTCGGAAGTTCCGGATCGTGATGGGGCTGCGCGAGACCCCGGACGTGGCCATGGTGGCCGAGGCGCATGAGACGTCCTTGCTCGACGAGCAGGCGGTCTTCGGCGTGACCGTGACCGATACCGAGACCGAGTAAGCAGGAGCTGACCATGAGATTCGGACTGCGTGAGTTCGTGATGTTTCTGGCGGTGATCCTGCTGCCGGTTGGTGCGTATTTCGTGGCGTTCAAGCCTCAGAATGTGCAGATCGAGAAGGACCGCGAGGAGCTGTCGCATCGGCGGGAGATGCTCGCCAAGCTGCGAGCCGAGACGGCCCGCAACGACGACCTCGAGCGTGCGAACATGGAGATCGCCGGGCAGATCGAGCAGATCGAGTCGCGCCTGCCGACGAGCAAGGGCGTGGACCAGATCGTGCGTCAGGTGAGCGTGCTGGCGGTGGAGTCCGGGCTGGCGCCGCCGACGCTCAAGAGCTCCAAGCCGGTGGCGGCGGCGCGGTACCGCGAGCAGCCGCTCGAGATGACCACGACCGGGACGTTCACGGGGTACTACGCGTTCCTGCAGAGCCTGGAGCGACTGCCCCGCATCACGCGGGTGGTGAGCATGAAGATGGACGAGGCTGAGGACGGCGAGATCGAGATCGCTTTCACCCTGAGCATCTACTTCCGTGAGGATGAGGAGGCGGCGTCGTGAATCAGAACCTCGCACAGCATGACGGATCGGACCCGCTGGCGGCCAAGCCCGCCGGCGAGGGCGCGAACATGTTCCTGGATCTTGAGGGCAAGGCCGGCGGGCCCGAGCCCTCTTCCGGGTTCGGCGGCAAGGGCGGCAAGGTCGGAAACCAGGCGATCATCGCGATGGTGTTGCTCGTGCTTAGCGGCGGGGCCATTTACGGGATGCGCAAGGTCGGCACCGTCTCGGGCATCTCGGGCAAGACCCTGAGCGTCGAGTACCAGCCCAGCGCCATCAACGCCGACTTCGAGCGCCGGTTCGACCGGGCGATGGACGAGCTGGCCCGGTCCGGGCGGCCGCTGCAGGTGGCTGCTGAGGAGTTGCCGGAGCAGCCGTTCGAGATCGATCAGCGTTTGCAGCTGGCTTCGGCGGCCGTCGAGGTGAACGAGGCGGACCTGAACGAGGCGCAGCGTCAGCGTCGCGAGCAGCAGCTCGCCGAGGACGAACGCCGGCGTTCGGCCGACATGGCCCGGCGGATCACCTCTGAGGTGCGCAAGCTGCACGTCCAGAGCATGATCGGCGGGCGGGTGCCCGTCGCGACGATCTCGGGCCAGCTGTGCCGCATCGGCGACGCGGTGGGCGCCGACGGGCTGTTCAACGTGCAGGACATCTCCCGCGACGGCGTCATTGTGACGGCGCACGGGCGTCGGTTCCTGCTGACGATGGCCGGCGAGACGACCGAGCTGTTCGAGTGATTCTGCCCGGTCCGCGTGCGGGCCGCGGGTTTGTTCGGGGCGAAGGAAGGTGGGCGCGTGGCGAAGGACATCGATGACATCCTGAGCGAGCTCGGCATCGGGGGCGAGGGCGGGGGCAAGGGGCCCGCGCCCAAGCCCAAGAAGCGCCACAGCATCGACAAGTCCACGTCCTCGTTCAGCCCGTTGCCTTCGATGCCCTCGGGCCAGCGTCGATTCGGTTCGGCGGATGACGAGGGCGACGACCCCGCGGTGAAGGGGCGCCCGCAGCAGGAGCGCAAGGCGAGCGTTGGGAGCGCGTCGAGCACGATCTACACGCCCGAAGAGGGGCTCGCGCTGCACGGCGAGGGCGCCGACCTCGGGCAGCTCCTTGTGTCGCGCGGGATCGTGGACGCCGAGCGGCTCGCGGCGGCGGCGCTTGTCGTCCGCCAGACGCCCGGCAAGACCATCTCCGACGTGCTGATCGAGCAGGGCGCCGACGAGGCCGACGTGCAGCTGTCGCGGGCCGAGATCGCGGGCGTCCCGTTCGAGCGGATCGACCTCGAAGCCGGGCTCGACGGCGGCGTCGACGGCAAGATGATGCAGCGTCTGGGCACGGATTTCTGCAAGGACCGGATGGTCGTCCCGCTGCGCACCGAGGGGCAGCGGGTCGTGGTCGGGGCAACGACGCCCGACGACGTCTTCCTGCTCGATGAGATCCGGGCGCGCCTGGGCGTGTCGATGATCAAGCTGGTGCTGGTGACCGCGGGCGACGTGCACGGCGCGATCGACCTGATGGGCGACGATGTCGATGAGAGCATGGACATCAACGACATCCTCGCCGACGTGGACGAGGGCGATGTCGAGGTCTCGAGCGTCGATTCGCAGGAGGCGGTGGACCTCGAGGCCCAGGCCGGCGAGTCGCCCGTCATCCGCTACGTGAACTACATCATCCAGCAGGCGGTCAAAGAGGGCGCCTCGGATATCCACATCGAACCGGGCGAGAAGAAGCTCAAGGTCCGCTTCCGCATCGACGGCTTGCTGTTCGAGTCCATGAACCCGCCCGCGGGCATGAGCGCCGCGATTGCATCTCGCCTGAAGATCATGGCGAACCTGGACATCTCCGAGCGGCGCGTGCCGCAGGACGGGCGCATCCGGTGCTCGGTCGGCGGGCGCAAGCTCGACCTGCGTATGTCCACCCTGCCCAGCGGGTACGGCGAGAAGGTCGTGCTGCGTATCCTCGACACCCGCTCGATCCAGGTAGATCTGGGCGATCTCGGGTTCGAGCCCAACACGCTCGAGGTCTGGCGGCATCAGGTCAAAGCGCCGCACGGCATCGTGCTCGTCACCGGGCCGACCGGCTCGGGTAAGACGACCACGCTGTACGCGTCGCTCCGCCAGCTCGACAAGAACAAGCTGAACATCTCGACCGTGGAAGACCCGGTCGAGTACCACCTCGACGGCGTCACCCAGACCCAGACGCACGCGAAGATCGGCATGGACTTCGCCAAGGCCCTCAAGGCCCTGCTGCGTCAGGACCCCGACGTGATCATGGTGGGTGAGATCCGCGACCACGAGACTGCGCACACGGCGGTGCAGGCTGCGCTCACGGGCCACCTTGTGCTTAGCACGCTGCACACGAACGACGCGCCGGGCTCGATCACGCGGCTGGTGAACATCGGGCTCGAGCCGTTCCTGGTCGGTGCCGCGGTCAACGGCGTGCTGGCCCAGCGGCTCGTCCGACGCCTGTGCCCGGTTTGCAAGGTCGAGGAAGCCCCGAGCGATGAGATGCGCGAGTATCTCGAGATGCAGGGACTTCCTTGTGACAACCTCTGGGCGCCCAAGGGGTGCGACAAGTGCCGGTCCACGGGGTACTCCGGGCGTGTGGGTTTGTACGAGTTGCTGACGATCGACGATTCGCTGCGCGATGTGGTGGCGCGGAACCCGAACGTCGCCGAGTTCCGTCGGCTATGCCTGGAGCGGGGCATGGTCTCGCTGCGTCAGGACGGGCTCAAGAAGAGCTCGGAAGGGCGCACGAGCATCCAGGAAGTCCTCCGCGTCACCGAAGCGTCGGCGTAACGCCCAAACAGTCGCCGTTTGGGGGCGCCCGCTGCCGGTCACTATGATGGTTCTCCCCAAGGGAGACGACCGTCATGACCGAGCCCAGCGCGCACGATGTCCCCATGTTCGAACCGCCCACCGCCGCCGATGTGGGCGCCCTCGAATGGCTCGTCTCCTCGATGGATGACTACCGCGCGATGCACAAGCGGTCCGTCGAGGACCCCGACGGGTTCTGGTCCGAGGTCGCCTCCGAGTTTCACTGGTTCGAAAAATGGGACAAAGTCGTCGAGTGGGACCTGCCCGACGCCAAGTGGTTCGTCGGCGGTAAGACCAACCTGTGCTACAACGCCGTCGATCGGCACGTCGCCGACGGGTACTCCGAGCAGATCGGCATCATCTGGGAGGGCGAGCCGTACGGCGACAACGGCCCCGAGATCCGACGCATCACCTACCGCGAGCTGCAGAACGAGACCGCCAAGTGCGCCAACGCCCTGCGCGCGATGGGCGTGGGCAAGGGCGATGTCGTCACAATCTACATGGGCATGGTGCCCGAGCTGGCGATCGCGTGTCTCGCGTGCGCGCGGATAGGGGCGGTCCACTCGGTCATCTTTGGCGGGTTCAGCTCGGCGGCGATCGTGGACCGCGTGAAGGATGCAAAGTCCAAGGTCATCATCACATGCGACGGCTCGTGGCGCCGCGGCAAGGTCGTCCCGCTCAAGGCAAACGTCGACGAAGCCTGTAAATCGCTCGAGGGCACGCCCGACGCGATCGAGCACGTCCTCGTCGTCAAACGCTGCGAGAACGACGTGCAGTGGTCGGGCGATCGCGACGTCTGGTGGCACGACGCCGTCGCGAGCGCGTCCGACGATTGCCCCTGCGAGCCGCTCGACGCCGAGCACATGAGCTTCCTGCTCTACACCTCGGGCTCGACGGGCAAGCCCAAGGGCATCGTCCACACCACCGGTGGGTACATGGTCCACACGGCCCTGACGAGCAAGTACGTCTTCAACCTCGTCCCCGACGGGCAACAAATCTACTGGTGCACCGCGGACATCGGGTGGATCACCGGGCACTCCTACATCCTCTACGGCGTGCTGCCCAACCGCGTCACCTCGGTCATGTACGAGGGCGGGCCCGACTTCCCCGACGCGTCGCGCTTCTGGGACATCGTCGAGCGCCACAAGGTCACGCAGTTCTACACGGCGCCCACCGCTATCCGCGCGTTCATGAAATGGGGCGACGAGCACCCAGCCAAGCACGACCTGACGACGCTGCAGGTGCTGGGCACCGTGGGTGAGCCCATCAACCCGGCTGCGTGGAACTGGTACCGCACGCACATCGGGCGCGACGTCTGTCCCATCGTCGATACCTGGTGGCAGACCGAGACCGGCGGGCACATGCTCACGCCCCTGCCCGGGGTGACGCCCACCAAGCCCGGCTCGTGCACGCTGCCCTTCTTCGGCGTGAACGCCGCGATCGTGGACGAGTCGGGCAACGAACTCCCGAACGGCGAGCAGGGCCTGCTGGCGATCCGCAAGCCCTGGCCCGGGATGCTCCGCGGGATCTACGGCGACCGGGATCGGTTCGTGGACACCTACTGGTCGCGACTGCCGGGCATGTACTTCCCGGGCGACGGGGCGGTGCGCGACAAGGACGGGTACTTCTGGATCATCGGGCGCGTGGACGACGTCATCAACGTCTCGGGCCACAGGCTTGGAACGGCGGAGGTCGAGAGCGCTTTGGTCGCCCACCCCGCGGTCGTCGAGGCAGCGGTCGTGGGCATGCCCCACGAGATCAAGGGCACCGGCATCGCGGCGTTCGTCACGCTGGGCCCGGGGCACGGGCCGAGCGAGGATTTGAAGAACGAGCTGCGGGCGTTCGTGGGCAACGAGATCGGCGCGATCGCCAAGCCGGACCTGATCAAGTTCGCCGGCGGTCTTCCCAAGACGCGGTCGGGCAAGATCATGCGGCGCCTGCTGCGTGACATCGCCGCGGGCAAGACCGAGGTCTCGCAGGACGTGACGACGCTCGAGGACCTGTCCGTGCTCGCCAAGCTCAGCGCGGGCGACGAGGGGTGAGCCCGGCCCATCCGCGGCGTGGGTATGCTCGTCGCGTGCAGGGACGCTCATACATCGGATTGATTGCCGCGGCGGTGGGCACGGCGCTGATCGCGGCCCCCGCGCTCGGGCAGGGCGGCACGCCCGCTGCGGTCACGAACGCGGAGACCTCGGCGGACCTCGGCTCGCTTGACCTCGACCCGCGCGACCTCGAGGGCGAGCGCGATGGGTGGCGGTTCACCGGCTTCTACGTCTGGCACCAGAACGACGGCTCGATCATCGAGCCCTTGGACGACGACGACCGCCACTACTCCGCTGCCACCAAGATCGAGCTCACCTTCGACCCGGATTTCGACGCCGAGACGCGCGAGTTCCTCGCCCCGGCGGACAAATGGCCCGACGCCAAGCTCGCGTTCGGTGTCGTCCTCGCCCAGCACATCTACACGTCGTCGGACATCCAGGACCGCGACCCGCCCGCGGGCGATCGCCCGTACGCCGGGTATTTGTACGCCGGTGCGTTCCTGCAGCGTCGCTCGGGCAACGTGCACGATCACTTCGAGCTCGACGTGGGCGTGGTCGGGTCGTGGTCGCTCGCGGAAGACGCCCAGCGGGCGATCCACGGGCTGCCCGGGCAGTACGAGCCGCAGGGGTGGGGCACGCAGCTGGCGAACGAGCTGGCGATCAACCTCCGCGTGCAGCGGTCGTGGAAGTCGGACGTCGCGCAGATCGGCGGCGACGGCGGGCTTGAGCTCGACGCCATCCCCCGCCTCGGGTTCGACGTGGGCAACGTCTTCATCCGCGCCAACACGGACGTCACCGTTCGCCTGGGCAAGCACATCCCCGACGACTTCGGCCCGGGCCGCCTGCTCGACTACCGCGACGCGACCGGGTCGTGGTCCGAAGAGCACGGGTGGGGGGCGTACGTCTACGGGCGCGTCGGCATGCGGGCCGTCGGGCGGAACATCTTCCTCGAGGGCAACACCTTCGCGAACTCGCGCTCGACCAGCCCCGAGCGGCTGGTGGGTGAGGTCGAGATCGGCGTCCGCGCCCGCTTCGACCTCTTCGGCGGGGACCTCGTCGCCGGGTACGGGTGGACCATGAACACCCACGAGTACAAGGGCCAGGGCGACCGCGACACGCTCGGCTCGGTGATGCTGGGATGGACGAAACGGTTCTGATCGCCACGCGTTTTCGGTAGGCTCTCGCCCATGCCCCCGGCTCCCCCCGACGAAACCCCGAGCGAGACGCCCGAGGGCGGGGTGCGGCCCGAGCCAGCCCCGCCGCCCGTGATCGGGGCGCCGGCGTGGGATCCGATCCCCGAGCCGACGCACCGGACCATCTCCGAGGGCGGGTCGGCGTGGCTCATCCCGTTCTATCTGCTGTTCCGACCCGGGTTCTTCTTCCTCCGCTACGGCGCGGCGTGCCCGATCGGGGTGACGCTGGTGTTGCTGTGGGTCGCCGCGGTGTCGGGCACCGCGGACCGGCTTGAGATCCAGTTCGTCACCAATCCAGAAGCGATCCGAACGGTGGGGGTGGACACGAGCTGGGCCGTGTTCTGGGCTTTCGCGTTGGGCGTGTCGTTCTGCAGCATGGGGGTGATCGCGCTCTTGCGCGTGGGGTGGTACTGGCTTCGCCTGCTCATGTGCGGCGTGCGGAAGCCGAGCTTTGGAGTCGCCATGAACCTGTTCACGCTCTCGTCCATGATCATGTCTCTGCCGTCCGTCGCGTACTTCGCGTGGGCGACCTCGGCGTTCGACACTCCGCGGGAGTACCACGAACACGATTCGCTCTGGGTTCTTGTCGTCGGGGGCGCGTTCGTCCTGGCCGCGCTCTGGAGCATCTGGTCGAGCTACCGCGGCGTCCGCGCGGTCTTCGACGCGAAACGCCTGCCAACAGTCATTTGGTTCCTCATCCTCCCGTGGATCGCCCAACTCCTGATGACGGCTGTGGGGTTCATCGTGATGTGGTTTGCCGTCGGTGTTACTCCGCCCGACCTGGATAATCCCAAGACCTACGAGAGCGAGCTTTACACGTTTGACTACCCGGGCAACTGGAGCGTGGACGACGCGGGCACCGCGATCGCCGACGGCGGGCGCATGGTCATCACGCCCGACATCCAGGACGCGATGATCCGCATCGACGTCTACGAGCCGACCGACGAGCCCGCCGACGAGCTGGACATCGCGGCGGACGGCTTCAACGACGAGACCGACTTCACGCTCACCCCCGGCGCCCCGATAGCCCGCATCGGCGCGTGGGAGGGCGTCGGACGCCGGTACCAGGCCCACCACACGGACGGCGGCGACTACATCGCCGAGCTCCTCGTCGTCGAGCTGACCGAGTGGTACAACGCGGACATCCTGCTGCTCTACCTCCCGGCGGACGAGCCGGTGATCCGCGCGGGCATCGACCACGTGCTCGACTCACTCAAGATGCACACGCCCGACCGCAAGCCAACGTCGCTCGCCGACGCGTACCACATCACGTCGGGCCCGGTCCGGGCGCTCATCCCGGGGAATTGGTCGTGGAGCACGCGCTCGTCTGGCGGGTCCCGCACTGAGGAGATCTACCACTCGCTGGAGGTCTACCCGCACGCCGAGGGGATCCTGCGGATCATGCAATACGCCACGGACCAGACGCTCGAGGAAGAGGTCCAGCGCACCATCGAGCAGCGGATCGGGAGCCTGGAGATCCTCTCGCGTGCGCCCACCGCGACGTGGGGATCGCTCAAGGGCGCGGGCGAGGCGGTCCGGTACAAGCTCGAGGACGGGTCGGAGTACCGCCTGACGGTCGTGATCGCGCCCGCCGGCGAGGGGCGGGTGATCGAGGTGCAGCGGCAAGTCTCGGTCGCGGCCCAGCCCGTGGTCGACCCGGGGTACATGTTCATCGAGAAGACGCTCGAGATCGAGTGAGCCCGGCCGCGCGCGCCGGGCGGGCGATAGACTCGGGCATGCCGCCGCCGCTCGTGTCCATCGTGATGGGGTCCCGGTCCGACTGGTCGGGCACGATGGAGCACGCCGCCGAGGTGCTCGATCGCCTGGGCGTGGCGCACGAGGTGGGCGTGGTGAGCGCGCACCGGACGCCCGAGCTGATGGTCGATTTCGCCAAGGGCGCCGCCGAGCGCGGCGTCGAGGTCATCGTCGCCGGCGCGGGCGGGGCGGCCCACCTGCCCGGGATGATCGCCGCCCTCACGCCGTTGCCCGTGCTGGGCGTGCCCGTGCAGTCCAAGGCGCTCTCGGGGATGGACTCGCTGCTCTCGATCGCCCAGATGCCCGCGGGGGTGCCCGTCGGGACGCTCGCGATTGGTAAGGCCGGCGCGACCAACGCGGGCCTGCTCGCCGCGGCGATCGTCGCACGCGGGCGCCCGGAGATTGCGCGCACGCTCGCGGCGTTCCGCGCCGAGCAGACGCAGACGGTCCTCGACAACCCGGACCCGCGCGGTGGGGACTGAGGGCGTGGGCGCGGACGGCCCCCTCGTCGGGATCCTCGGCGGCGGGCAGCTCGCGCGCCTGCTGGCGCAGGCGGGCGAGAAGCTCGGCGTCCGCTGCCGCGTGCTCGATCCGAACCCGGAGTGCTCCGCCGGGCGGGTCTGCGAGCAGGTCGTGGGCGCGTACGACGACGCGGATGCCCTCGGCCGCCTCGCCGACGGGTGCGACGTGGTGACGTACGAGTTCGAGAACGTGCCGGTCGAGAGCGCCGAGTGGGTCGCGCAGCGCGTGCCGGTGCACCCGACGCCCGGGGCGTTGCGCGTCGCGCAGGACAGGTTGAACGAGCGGGAGCTGTTTGCGCAGCTGGGCGTGGCGATGCCCGGGTTCGTGCCGATCGATAGCGAGCACCAGATCGCGCCCGCCCTGACGCGTGTGGGCGAGCCGGCGCTTCTCAAGGCGAGGCGTCTGGGGTACGACGGCAAGGGGCAGTTCCTGGTCTCGGGCGCGCACGACGCGCCCGCGGCGTGGCGCGCGATCGGCGGGGCCCCGGCGATCCTCGACGCGTTCGTGCCTTTCGAACGCGAGCTGAGCGTGGTCGCCGTGCGCGCACGCGATGGCGAATGCCGGTTCTACCCGCCCGCGCAGAACGTCCACCGCGGCGGGATCCTCCGCCTGACGCGCGCACCGGCCCCGGGCGTGCCCGCGGGGCTCCGCGAGCGGGCGGAATCCGCGGCGCGCGCGATCATGGATCACCTCGGGTACGTCGGCGTGATGGCGGTCGAGTTCTTCCAGACCGGCGAGGGCGCGGACGCGACGCTGCTCGCCAACGAGATCGCCCCGCGGGTGCACAACACCGGGCACTGGACCATCGAGGGCGCGCCCGCGAGCCAGTTCGAGAACCACCTGCGGGCGGTGCTCGGGATGGAGCTGGGCGAGACGGCCGGGAGCGTCGCGAGCGCGATGGTCAACGCGATCGGCGAGCTGCCCGACCCGGTCCGCGTGGCGTCGGTGCCCGGGGCGGTGCTGCACGACTACGAGAAGGCGCCCAGGCCGGGGCGCAAGGTCGGGCACGTCACGATCACGGCGTGCTCGCCCGCCGAGCTGAGCGCCCGGCTCGAGCACTACACCCGCGTCGTCGGGTGAGGCGCGAAAGAATTACCCGAGGTTGTGCTTCGCGATCGCCCACATCGCCGCGACGCCGTCGCGCCACCCGATCTTCTTGCCCTCGGCGTACGTCCGCCCGGCGTACGAGATGGGAACCTCGTAGATGCGCAGAGGGCGGGTCTTCGCGTCGTCCGCGGGCAGGCGCATCTTGGCGAGCTTGGCGACCAGCTCGGGCTCGACGCCGAACCGGGACTCGGTGATGGTGATGCGGGCGGCGACGTCGCGGGTGAACGCTTTGTACCCGCACTCGATGTCGGTCAGGTTCAGGTTGCTCAGCATGTTGCTGAACGTGGTGATCACGCGGTTGGCGATCGAGTGCCAGTAGTAGAGCACGCGGTGGGACTCACCAAGGAATCTGGTCCCGATGACCGCGTCGGCGCGCCCGTCGAGGATGGGTGAGAGGACGGGGTCCATGTCCGCCGGGTCGTACTCGAGGTCGGCGTCCTGAACGATCAGCGCGTCGCATCCGTCTTCAACCGCTGCGGCGAAGCCGAGCGACAGCGCGTGCCCCTTGCCCCGGTTGGGTGTGCCGCCCAGGGCGCGGACACCGTCGCGCTCGGCGAGCTCGGCGATGATCGCGTCGGACCCGTCGGTCGACCCGTCGTCGACGAGGTAGTACGCGCGTTCGCACCAGGTGCCGTCGGGCTTCATGGGGGCCGGGGTCGCGGCGAGGCGCTCGAAGCTGTCGCGGAGGACGTTCGCCTCGTTGTAGACCGGGATGATGACGGCGATCTTCACGGCCCGAGCATAGGTGGGGCCCTCAGGGTCCCAGCAGGATGCGGCGTTGGGGGTTGGAGAGCCCGAGCTCGGCGATCTGGGCGCGGGATCGGCGGACGCGCAGGCTGCCGGCGCGGGCGCCCGTGGCGTGCCAGACGCGGAAGCGGACGAGCCGGTGGCTGGTCTTGTGCTCGAACGACTCGACGCGTTCGACGGACCGGGCCCGGGCGAACGCGCGCACGTCGGCGGCGGTGGGCGCGCGGTCGGGCTGCTCGAGCGTGGGCGCCTGCCAGAGCCCGCCCCACATGCCGGCCGTCGGGCGGCGTTCGACGAGCAGGCGCCCGCGGGTGTCTTCGTCAAGGATCGAGTCGCAGAAGAGGGCGCTGACTTTGGCGCGCGTCTTGGGCGCGGGGATGGTGGTGGTCGTGCCCTCGCGGCGGGCGACGCACGATGCGCGCAGCGGGCAGGCGTCGCACTTGGGCGCTCCAGGTGTGCAGACGGTGGCGCCGAGTTCCATCAGACCCTCGGCGACGGCGCCCGGATCGTCGGCGGCTTCGGCGAGCGCGCGGGCGTGGTCGGTCGCCCAGGTGCGCGTCGCGGGCGCATCCTGGGCGAGCTCGGACCCGTGCAGGCGGAGGAGGACGCGGATGACGTTGCCGTCCACGGCGGGCTCGGGTTTGCCGAAGACGATCGAGGCGAGCGCGCCGGCGGTGTACGCCCCGATGCCCGGGAGCGAGCGCAGCTCGGCGGCGGTCGTTGGCACTCGCCCGGCGTGGTCGGCGACGATCGCCCGGGCGCACGCGTGCAGCAGGCGGGCCCGGCGGTAGTACCCCAGCCCGGACCACTCGGCGAGCACCTCCTGCTCGTCGGCCGCGGCGAGGGCGCGGGCGGTTGGGAAGCGGGCGACGAAGGCGTCGAAGCGGTCGATGACGCGGGCGACCTGGGTCTGCTGGAGCATGAGCTCGGAGACGAGCGAGCGGTAGGGATCGCGGGGGTGGGTCCGCCAGGGGAGGTCGCGCGCGGCGGCGGCGAACCAGCGTTCGACGGCGGGCGCGAGAGACTCGGGTTCGGGTGGCGCGGGCGGGCCGGGATGGGGGCGTGGCGCGGCGGGCGCGCGGGGGGTATTGCGGGCTGAACCCGGGTTCGATTGGTCCCGATGGCCCATGATGAGCCGATGGTATGGTGGGCCCGATCCGGGTTCCGGGTAGGATCATCCCGGAGCGTTCGGCCCGCGACCCGGCGCGATGATGGCGGCGGGCCCAACCCCCGGAAGGTCGTGCGTGCCGTTTACGAGAGTCCTGGATCTGATCGAACGCGTGGGCTCCTACCCGTGGTGGGAGGTGCTCGTCGAGTTCGCGCTGATCTGGGTGGTCGTGTACGCCGTGGTCCGGTTCGTGCAGGGCACGCGGGCGGCGGGGGCCCTCAAGGGGCTGCTCGCGCTGATCGTGATCGGGACGATCATCGTGCGGATTCTGGGCGGCGAGGGATCGTTCGAGCGGATCGGGTACCTGTATGACCGGGCGTTGGCGCTGATCGCGATTGCGCTGGTGGTGGTCTTCCAGCCCGAGCTTCGGCGGGCGCTGATCCGCCTGGGCGAGGCGAGCTGGTTCCGCGGGACTCAGACGGACATCGAGCAGGTCGCGGGGGACATCACGACGGCGTGCGTGTACCTGTCCAAGAGCCGGTTCGGCGCGCTGATTGTGGTCGAGCGGACGGTCGGGCTGCGGAGTTTGATCGAGGGCGGGACGGAGCTGAACGCGGACCTGACGGCGCGGCTGCTGCAGACAATTTTCTATCCCGGGTCGGCGTTGCATGACCTGGCGGTGGTGATCCGCGGGCGCAAGGTGTGGGCGGCGGGGGTGCAGCTGCCCATGGCGGACCCGTCGGACATGCCCGACCCGACGCTGGGGTCGCGGCACCGGGCGGCGGTGGGGATCTCGAAGGATTCGGACGCGATCGTGATCGTGGTGAGCGAGGAGTCGGGGTTGATCCGGATGGCCGAGCGCGGGGTGCTGGGGTCTGCGATCCCGGCGGACCGGCTCGAGCAGGAGATCGCCGAGCGGCTTGGCGCCGACGAGGAGCGTCCCGACGAGAACGACGACGAGGGCGAGACGTTCGACGCGTCGGAGCCCGGGACGATGATCGATTCGAAGGTCGGCGCGCGCGGGGCGTCGCAGATCACGACGATCACGGATCGGTCGAAGGAGGCTGGCTGAGTGTTTTTCGGGCGGCCCAACCTGCGGACGGTGATCGTGGTGACGGTGCTGGCGGCGCTGGCTTGGGCGCTGGCGGAGTCGCAGACGCTGCAAACGAGCACGATCTCGGTGCAGGTGGTGCTGGCGGACAGGTCCGAGGGCGACGCGACGCGGTCCGAGGGGCTGGTGGTGCGGGCGGCGCCCGGGCAGGGGTGGGACGGGACGGCGGAGGTGACGATCGCCGGGTCGGCGGCGTTGATCGACGAGCTGGCGGACCGCCTGGTCGGGCGTGCGACGCTGACGGTCGGGCCGGACTTCCCGAGCGAGCCGGGCACGCACGAGGTCGATCTCCGCGAGGCGTTGCGGGGGAGCGAGTCGTTCCGGGACGCGGGGGTGACGATCGAGTCGGTTTCGCCGGCGCGGGTCGAGGTGCAGGTCGGGCAGCTGGGCGCGCGGGAGTTCCCGGTGCGTGTGAGCGTGCCCGAGGGCGTGGAGCTGCTCGCGGCGCCGACGGCGAGCCCGGCGGTGGTGCGGGTGGTCGCGCCCGAATCGGTGCTCAATGAGATCGAGAACGGGCTGGCGGTGGAGGCGACGCTGACGGACCGGGAGCTGGGGCCGCTGGTGCCCGGGCGTGAGGAGGTTGTCGCGGGGGTGCGGGTGGCGGCGCCGGCGGACGTCCGCGGCGGGTGGCCCGTGCGGGTGGACCCGGCTCGCGTGGACATCCGGGTGCAGCTGCGGTCGAAGGCGGCGTCGTTGACGGTGCCGACGATGCCCGTGCAGATTCTGCTGGCGCCGTCGGAGCTCGGTCGGTGGACGATCACGGTGGAGCCTGCGGACCAGGACCTGGTGGACGTGGTGCTGACCGGGCCGCAGGAGCAGCTTGACCGGATTGGGCGGGGCGAGGTCCGCCCGGTGGCGGTGGTGGGGCTGTCGTTTGCGGAGCTCGAAGCCGGGGTGGAGTCGGCGCGGGCCCGGATCTACGGGCTCCCGGCGGGGGTGCGGGCGGAAATCGCCCGCGATGAGGTCCGGGTGCGGATCGAGCGAGCGGCGGTGGAGGGGCCGGATCCTGCCTCGCCGTGAGCGGGGGGCGGATCGGGGTCTGGATCGGGCGGAAATCTTGTGCGTGCGGAGCTACCGTTGGGGCCCGCCGGTCGGTGCATCGGCGGTCGCTGAACACCACGCCGGAGCCGGGCCCGGGCGAGCCATGAGGTGGCGCGCTTTGGGGCCCGGGCGGAGCCGAGAGGACACGTCCCGTGAAGATCCGAACCGACGAGATCACGAGCGTCATCAAGCAAGAGATCGCGCAGTTTGCCTCGGAGCTTGAGGTGAGCGAGGTCGGCCGTGTGGTGGAGGTCGGCGACGGCATCGCCCGCATCTACGGCTTGGCCAAGGCGATGGCCGGCGAGCTGCTCGAGTTCCAGACGTCCGACGGCGGCGTGATGGGCCAGGTCATGAACCTGGAGCAGGACACGGTCGGCGCGATCATCTACGGCGACTACCTCAAGGTGAAGGAAGGCGACATGGTCAAATCGACCGGTCGCCTGCTCGATGTGCCTGTGGGTGAGACGCTGCTCGGGCGTGTGGTGAACCCACTGGGCGAGCCGCTCGACGACGGCGCGGCGTTGAACCCGGCCGAGTTCCGCAAGGTGGACATCATCGCGCCCGGCATTGCGGCGCGGCAGCCGGTGCACGAGCCGCTGCAGACGGGCGTGAAGGCGATCGACTCGATGATCCCGATCGGTCGCGGGCAGCGCGAGCTGATCATCGGCGACCGGAAGACGGGCAAGACGGCGATCGCGCTGGACGCGATCATCAACCAGAAGCAGTTCTGGGGCACCGACGAGGCCGTGGTCTGCATTTATGTTGCGGTGGGGCAGAAGGAGTCGACCGTCGCGGGCGTGGTGCAGACGCTGCGCGAGCAGGGCGCGATGGACTACACGATCGTGGTGAACGCCGCGAGCTCGGACCCGGCGCCGATGCAGTACATCGCGCCGTACACCGGGTGCACGATGGGCGAGTACTTCATGTGGTCGGGCAAGCAGGCGGGGCAGAAGCTGTCCTCCGGCGCGCCGATGCCCAAGCACGCGCTGCTGATTTATGACGACCTGTCCAAGCAGGCGGTCGCGTACCGCCAGCTATCGCTGCTGCTGCGTCGCCCGCCGGGGCGTGAGGCGTACCCGGGCGACGTGTTCTACCTGCACAGCCGCCTGCTCGAGCGGGCGACCAAGCTCTCCGACGAGAACGGCGCCGGCTCGCTGACCGCGCTGCCCGTCATCGAGACGCAGGAGGGCGACGTGTCGGCGTACATCCCGACGAACGTGATCTCGATCACCGACGGGCAGATCTACCTCGAGCCGGACCTGTTCTACAAGGGCGTGCGCCCGGCTGTGAACGTGGGCATCTCGGTGAGCCGCGTGGGCGGTGCGGCCCAGGTGAAGGCGATGAAGAAGATCGCCGGCTCGCTGCGTCTGGACCTCGCGGCGTTCCGCGAGCTCGAGGCGTTCGCTCAGCTGGGCACCGAGCTGGACAAGGCGACGCAGAAGCAGCTGGACCGCGGGGCCGCGATGGTCGAGCTGCTCAAGCAGCCTCAGTACGTCCCGATGCCCGTGACCGAGCAGATCATCTCGATCTACGCCGGTGCCAAGGGGTACCTCGACGACGTGCCGCTGGACCAGGTCAGCGCGTTCGAGAAGGCGATGCACGAGCACTTCCAGACGGGCGGCAAGGACGTGTACGACAAGCTGGCCGAGTCGAAGGCGCTGGGCGACGACGTCGTGACGGGGCTCGAGGACCAGCTGAAGAAGTTCAAGGCGGGCTGGTCGGCGTAAGTCGGCTGTTTGCTCGTCCTAGAGACATGATTGTGTAAGAGCGTCACAGAAACTAGACTGCGACCAAGCGTTGTGCTGCGCTGGAGGAGCCTGGTGATGAAGTCACTGATTCTGCTTGCGGTCATCGCGATCGCGGGCGGGACTGCAACCGCGACGCCGCGCGTGCCTGCTGAGTGGGAGCCGCAGTCGGCGACATGGATGCAGTGGCCGCATGGCATCGAGAGTTCTTACCGACCTGATTTTGCGCGCATCATCGGTGCGATCCAGGGATACGAGCACCTTAACTTACTCACCAGGACTGAGGCCGCGCGTGGGCAGGCGGAGGCGTACCTCGCGGCGCGGGGGGTCCCGCTCAACAATGTGACATTTCATGTCACGCCGTACAACTGGGCGTGGATGCGTGATAACGGGCCGGTTTGGGTCGAGCAGGGCGGCGGGCTCACGGCGCAGGATTGGGCGTTCGACGCGTGGGGCGGGATCATCGCGCCGTGGAATCTCGATGACGCGGTGCCCGCGTGGGTCGCACAGACAACCGGGCACGCAACCGACGCAATCGGCACGATCAACGAGCGGGGGGCGCTTGAGTTCAATGGTGCTGGTGCGCTGATCACGACGTGGCCCGTGTTCGCCGATCGCAACCCGGGCATGACGCGTGCCGAGCACGAGGTGCTGTTTGCCGAGAAATTCGGCGTAACGCAGATCGTGTGGCTTGAGACAGCGCCCGCCGATGACGAATTCACCGGGGGACACGTGGACGGTATTGCGCGCTTCATTGATGTGGACACCGTTGCGGTGGCGCGGCACGTGGATCAGAGCGATGTCGATGCGCCTGTGTACGAAGAGGCGGTGCAGATCATCTCAGCCGCGGGCTTCGAGGTCGTCAGGATCGATATCCCCGGGAAGGTGAGCTACCAAGGCAGCCAGATGTCGGCGAACTACGTGAACTGGCTCGTGATCAACGGGGCCGTCATTGTCACAGGATTCAACAAGCCCGCGTGGGACAACGCGGCGGCCAGCACGATCCAGGGCTTCTTCCCGGGGCGTGATGTTCTTGTGGTTGACTGCCGGGAAATCTGGTACTGGGGTGGCGGGGTGCATTGTGTGACCAACGACCAGCCCATATCACAGGCGCAGCCGTGCTCTGCGGATCTGGACGCGAATGGTCTGCTTAACGTCGACGATGTTGATGCATTCACCACGTTCTTCTTGGCGGGGGATCTCGCGGTCGATTTCGATGGGAACGGCCTGCTGAACGTGGACGACGTCGATGCATTCGTCGCCGCCTTCCTCGGCGGGTGCCCGTAGCCGCACGGGGCGGCGGGCATCGCGCGAAGGGTTTGATTGGCGTTGATTTTTTGGGGTGATCAGGGCTGCTGTCGGGCTTTCTGTTCACAAAATGCACACTATTGGTGAATAATAGCAGCTCGTGGTCCGCGCCAGCCGTAGCACCAAACGCGGTGGGCGCGTGGAGGGGTTGCGAGGGCGAGCCCGGCATGGGGGCGGTCGCGGCGGGTTTGGTGTGGGACGTGCCTCGGGCGATGCTCGTACTTCGGAGCGGCGCGCGGACGCCGGCGGGAGAGATGGAATGCTGATGTTTGGTGTGTTGATCGTGGGGGTGTTGAGTGCTGGTGTGCCCGGGGGGATGGCCGCGGCGCCGCCAGATCCGTGGGCGGGCGAGGACCCGTGCGTGGTTGTGATGGACCCGGCGCGGGGCGTGTTCGCTGGTGTGTCGTGGCCCGGGGGCGTGGTGCCGTACGAGTTTGATGAGGGCGTCACGCCGTTGAACCAGACACGGATGCTAGACGCGATGGCCGAACTGGAAGCGGCGGCGAACGTGGTGTATGTGCCTCGGTCGGGGCATTCGAACTACTTGTGTATCAATTCCGCCGCGGGCAACAGCTCGCCGCTCGGGATGGTGGGCGGGCCCCAGCAGCTGAGTGTGACGAGCTGGGACCGCAGATTCATTATCGCGCACGAGCTCATGCACGCGCTGGGCGCGATCCACGAGCATCAGCGTGCGGACCGGGACACCTACATCGAGATCCTGTGGGATGAGATCGATCCCGGATGGTGGCCGCAGTTTGATAAGCTTCCGAACTCGGTCGCGTCGAAGCACGGGGAGTATGACTTCGAGTCGATCATGCACTACAAGCAGTGCACCTTCACGAACTGCGCGGTGCTGCTGAGCTGCACGGAGTGTCGCACGATTCAGATGCAGCCCGAGTACGCCGAGTATCAAGGGGTCATCGGGCAGAAGGACTATCTGAGCGACGGGGACGCGGCGTTGCTCGTGTTCTTGTACGGGCTCCCCGGCGGCGTGGACGACGCGTTCGAGGACAACGACGACGCGGAGTCCGCCGCGGCGATCGGTCCCGGTTCGTACGAGATGCAGCTGCAGGACAACGAGGACTACTTCACGCTGGGGGCGTCCGGCGACGGCTCACTTGTCATCGCGGCTCAGTCGGGCGAGCCGTTGCTCGACGCTCGCCTGCGTGTGTACACCGACGTCGGCGGGATCGTGGCGACGCGGCGCATGCTCGGCGGCGCGGTCGCGGCGTTTGATCTTGATGTCGCGCCGGGCGCGTACACCCTCTGCGTCGAACGGCTCACGGGGCACGCGCCGTACCAGCTCACGGTGGGCGGCACGGCCCTGTGCCCGGCGGATCTGGACGGGTCGGGGTCGCTCAATGTGGATGACATCGACGCGTTCGTGACGCTGTTCTTCGCGGGGGATCTCGCGGTTGACCTCGATGCGAACGGCGCGCTCAACGTGGACGATGTCGAGGCGTTCGTTGCCGCTTTCCTCGGCGGGTGCCCGTAGGGGCCCGTATTCCGCGGCGTTTGGTGACGGTTTGTGGTCCCGCGACGCCCGGTGTGCGATCGTTGCGGGCGGGAGGCAGCGATAACCAGCCGAATGCCATGCAAATCACGCGGTCCGCATCGCGGGGTCTGGTACGATCTTGGGGCTGCTTTGCCCGTTCCCAGATGGAGGTCTCCCATGCATTCGATCCGCTCCGCGGCGTGTCTTGCCGTGCCGTTCGTGTTTGTGTCTGTCTCGGGCGCTGCGCCGGCCCAGGTCCCTGTGCGGATCGACGCGCTGCGTGCCGCGGCGGGGCAGGGCGAGGGTCTGGATGCGGGCCCGCGGGCGCCGATCATGCTTGAGTTGCCGGACGGCCGGGTCGCGCGGCTGATGAGCGGGCGCGTGAGCGAGACCCGCGCCGGGCGCGTTGGGGATGGCGCGAGCGAGCCGGGGACGATCTTCACGCTCACCGGGCGCGTTGCGGATGGCGGGACGTACGTGCTGGCGCGCACGGACGACGCGGTTTGGGGCGCCGTGTGGACCGCGGACGGCGCGTTTGAAATTCATGGCACCGGCAGCGCAGACGCCCGCGGGCGCCCGCTGGCGGAGGTGGTGCCCGTGGCGCGCAACCTCCCCGCGTGCATGGCCGGGGCCGAGGAACACCTGCTCGAGGGCGTGGACGGGGCGCCGGTGGCGCGTGGCGCCGAGACGGTAGCTCGCGTGCTCGTGGCGATCGGGCCGAGCGTCGCGTCGCAGCTCGGGTCCGACGCGAACCGCGCGGTGTTCGCGGCGTCCGCCGTCGCCAGCGCGAACGAGGCCCTCGGGAACAGCGACCTGGGGCCGTTCGAGCTCGAGCTCGCGGGGTACACCGTCGTGGACTCCCTGCCCAGCGACAATGGCGGCACGCTGCTGCACTACTCCACGGGCGTGCACGAGGGGCACATGGACGAGCTTCATGTCCTTCGCGATGCGTACCAGGCGGACCTTGTGCCGCTGGTGGTCGATGTCTCAGGTTTCTGCGGCGTCGCGTGGCTTGCGCCGGATGACGCGTCGTACAGCGGGTTCTCCGTAATCGATCTCGATTGCGCGATCGGCAACCTCACCTTTGCGCACGAACTCGGGCACAACTACGGGTGCGCGCACGACCCGGACAACGCCGGCGGGTCGTACTTCCCCTACGGGTACGGGCACCGGTGGAACGGCGAGCAGTACCGCTCGGTAATGTCGTACTCGCCCGGGCAGCGGGTGCCGTACTTCTCGAACCCGGACGTCTCGGCGTTCGGCGGGGCCACGGGCATCGCGAACCAGCGTGACAACGCCCGCCTGATCGAGCAGACCGACGACCTCATCACGTCCTTCCGCATGGGCGCGACGGACCCGGCGGACTGCGACGGCTCGGGCGCGCCCGACGCGATCGAGATCGCGGCGGGGGACGTCCGCGACGACAACGCCAACGGCGTGCCCGATTCGTGCGACATCGCTGCGGGCGCGCCGGATTGCAACGCGAACGGCATCCTCGATGACTACGAGGCCCGCCCGAATGTTTTCGAGACGTCGCTGCCCATCGGGCCCGTCGGTGATGGCCAGACGGCATCGGCCACGATGGCCGGCCTGCCCGAGGCGGACGGCAACGTCTCGATGGACATCGTCATCTACGGCGACCTCGGCGAGTCGTCCGAGCTCCTCACCGTGACTCTTGATAACGGCGAGTGGTCGAACATCTACGGCGCCGGGTACCCGTTCGACTGCTACGCCCCGACGGTGCTCGAGACCGTGACGCTCAGCGCCGCGCAGTTCAACGCGCTGCGGGACGGGCCGGGCGTGGAGATCGAGGTCGAGGGCACGCCGGACGTCGGGCTGACGGTTTGCTCGGCATCGACCGCCGCGACGGTCCGGTTCCGGTACCGCGCGTTCAACGACGCCGTGGACGCGGACCGCGACGGCGTGCTGGATGTCTGCGCCGTCGCCTGCCCCGCGGACGTGGACGGCAACGGCGTGCTGAATGTGGACGATGTGGACGCGTTCGTGGCGGCGTTCATCGGGGGCGACCTCGCGGTCGATTTCGACGGCAACGGGACGCTGAACGTTGACGACGTGGACGGGTTCGTGTCGGCGTTTATCGCCGGGTGTCCCTGAGCCGCCACCGGCGCCGGGCCGGGCGGTATCACCCGACATGCGGATGCGGGACACGGATCGCGGGAGTGACTTGGAAGGCGGCGGGTCGAGCACCCTCGAGGTGATCGGCTCGGTCGCGTTCGGGACGCTGCGGCTTCGCCCGGGGGCGCCCGAGTGGGGGGCTGAGAACGTGACCGGTCGCGGCGGCCCGATCGTGGGCGTGCCGCGGCGGGCGATGCGATTCGCCTGGGCGGGCTCGCCGCGGGAGGTCGTGGGGACGCCCGCCGTCGCGCTGTTTTCGAACCAGGAACAGGCGTACCGAAAGCGAGCCCTCGACCCGCGGGGCGAGGCGACCGACTGGGTCTGGGCGCGGCCGGATGTCACGGCGGAGTTCGTCGCGCGGGGCTCGGGGTCGGGCTCGGTGGACCAGAGTCGCCCGTTCGGGTTTATGACCGGGCCGGTGACGCCCACAACGGGCGTGCACCTGCGGGCGCTGGCAGCGTTGGCCGGGGCGGACCCGGACCCGGTGCTCGCCGAGGAGCTGGCGCTGGGCGTGCTCGGGGGTTTGATCGCCCCGGCGGTCGCGATGACCCGGACGGCGCGTGTTCGGCGGGAGCAGACGGCCCGGGCCCACCACGAGGCGGTGAATCTGGCGGCGGAGCACATGGCGGCCCACGCGACCGAGCGGATGACGCTCACGGACGTCGCGCGGGTGGCGTACCTGTCCCCGCTGCATTTCTGCCGGATTTTTCGCACGCGCACGGGCGTGACGGTGCACACCTACCTGACGCGTCTGCGTTTGGCGCAAGCGGTGGGCATGCTCGCCGACGACTCACTCGTGATCGCGGAGATCGCGTCGCGGTGCGGGTTCGCGGGGGGGAATCACTTTGCGGACGCGTGCCGAAAGCACGTGGGGATGACGCCCAGCGCCGTCCGCCGGCTCACGCGGGGCGACCGGGGCGAGCTCGCCCGGGCGTTGCGTCCTTCGCCGGGCGGATGCGCAGGATCGCGGTGATCCGGGAGGCCGGGTCGCGGGTATCGATGTCCGGATCCTGACGCAAAGGAGACGGATATGCGTGCGTATTTCATGATCATCGCGGCGGTTGCTTCGGGCCCGCAGGCCCTCGGTGCGGGCTCGCCCGGGTACGTCGAGGACGGCGTCGTGCAGCTGTACGAGCAGCTCGGGGAGAACCCGGGAGAGCAGTTCGGGTACGTCACCGAGACGCTGGCGGACTTCACGGGCGACGGCGTGCCCGAATGCTTGAACTCGGCCCCGTATCGGCGCCTCGACGGGCAGCTCGAGGTCGGCGTCGCGTTCGTCCACGACGGCGCGACGGGGGAGATCCTCGCGACGCACACTGGGGGGATCCCGCTGGGCTTCTTCGGGTGGCGGCTGGCGCGGCTGGGCGACGTGAACGCGGACGGCACGCCGGACTACGCCGTCGGGGCCGCGGGGGATATCTACCGAACCAGCAATCCAACCGTGCCCGGGCGCGTCTTCGTGTACTCGGGCGCGGACCACGCGCTGCTGCACGAGCTCGTCGCGGCGACGTACGCGACGACCGAGACGGACCTGGGCACGGACCGGTTCGGGCAGGACATCGCACCGCTCGACGACATCAACGGCGACGGGCACGACGATTTCCTCGTCACCGCGGACCTCTGGGACGAGGACGCGAACAACGCCGGGCGGGCCTGGGTGATCTCGGGCGCGGACCTCACGGTCCTGCGGACGCACCCCGGGCCCGCGGCGAACGACCGGTACGGGTCGTCGGCGAACTTGCTCGGCGACGTCACGGGCGACGGGATCGGCGAGTATTTCATCTGCGCTCGCAACCACATGACGACCGGGATGGGCTGGGTGTACGACGGCGCGACGGGGAACACGCTGTTCGCTTTTACGGGCGATTCGTCAGGCATGGCGAACTTCGGGCAGTATTTCGCGTCCACACCGGGCGACTGCACGGGCGACGGCGTCCCGGACATCTTCGTTGGTGACCACGAGGACCGCACGTTCGGCGGCAGGACCGGCGCGGCCTACGTGTTCGATGTCGCCCACGGGCTCGCGAACCCGGGCGCGGTGCTGGCGCCGTACTGGTCCGTGAAGGGCGTGCGCCAGCGGCAGTGGGTCGGGTTCGGCGGCGGCGTGGGGGACGTGGACCACGACGGCTGCGCTGATGTCGCGACCGATTTTCTCTACCTCCCGGACAAGCCCGAGCACGTCTGGTCCGGGCGCGTGCGGGTGTATTCGGGGCGCACCGGCAGGGTGCTGCGGACGATCACGAGCACCCGGGGCAACGCCGCGGGCACGACCGGCGAGCAGTTCGGGTATTCCATCTCGCCGCTGGCGGACGCGAACGGGGACGGCGAGGTCGACTACGTCATCTCCGCCGGGTTCCGCGACGACGAGCAGGGCCAGCTCGTCGGCGCGTACTACGGCATCGCCGGGCGGGCCCCCTGCCCGGGCGACTACGACGGCGACCACGACACCGACACGGACGACGTCGATATCTACGTCCACGCGTTCCTGGGCGGGTCCCGCATCGCGGATCTGGACGCGAACGGGGTCCGGAACATCGACGATATTGACGCGTTTGTGGCATCCTTTCTAGCCGGCTGCACGTAGACTGACCCGTCCAGAGGCGCCGTCCGTGTCGCTGCCCCGCTCGGGGTGCCCATGGTGCCGTTTCTCCAGGTCGGGAGCGAGACATGCAGAACGTGTTCGGTGTACGGACGGCGATCGCCGCCACGGTGTGCCTCACAGGGGCCTTCCCCGCGAGTGCCCAGGTCACGCCCGTCGGCGAGGTCTTCGGCTCCCAGCCCGGTGAGAACATGCCCGAGGACTGGGCCCCCTGTACCGATGCGATCGAGACGAACCTCCGCGGCGGGTTCTCGGACCGTCTCTGGCCCGGCGGCGTCGTGCCCTACCGGTTCAGCGCCAACGTCAACTCAACCAACCAGTCCAGAGCCCGCGCGGCGATGGACGAGCTTGAGGCCGTCTCGTTCCTCGAGTTCATCCCCTGGACCGACGAGGACGCGTACATCAACTTCAACGCGAGTTCGAACTCCAACAGCTCGCCGGTGGGCTACTCGGGCAATTCCAACGGCATCAACATCGTCAGCTGGTCCTGGCGGTTCATCATCTGCCACGAGGTGATGCACTCGCTGGGCATCTGGCACGAGCAGCAGAAGCCTTTCCGCAACGACTACGTCACGATCAACTGGAACAACATCGACCCTGACAAGAAGAACAACTTCCAGACGCCCTCGAGCGGGCTGCCGGTCGGCGAGTACAACTTCGAGTCGATCATGCACTACTCGCGGTGCGCGTTCTCGATCTGCTCGTGCAGTTCGTGCCCCACGATCAGCGCGCTTCCGGAATACGCGGACCAGGAATCCGTTATGGGTCAGCGGGGCTACCTGAGCCAGGGCGACGCGGACACGATCGCGTTCATGTACAACGGCCCGAACGTCGGCGACGACGAGCACGAGCCCAACGACTCCTTCGGGAGCCCCGCGCCGATCGGCGCCGGCTCGCACCCGCTGATCATGGGCGACGAGAGCGACTACTTCACGTTCACGCTCGCCGAGCGGTCCGAAGTTTCCGCGTCGGTCAGCACGGACGAGCTCGCGTGGCAGGCGATCACGACGCTGCACGACGCGGGCGGTGCCCAGCTCGGTTTCGCCGACAACGGCCCGTGGGATGATGGCGACGTCATCGAGACGACGCTCGACCCGGGCACCTACGTGCTGCACATCGAGCAGGATGTCGGGTTCTACCCGTACACGCTCAACCTGTCGATCGTCGAGGCCCCGGCCTGTTTCGCCGACGCGGACGGCAACGGGACGCTGAACGTCGACGACATCGACGCCTACGTCGCGGCCTTCGTCGGCGGGAACCTCGCGGTTGCCGACTGCGACGGTTCGGGCGGGTTGAACGTGGACGACATCGATTGTTACGTCGCCGCGTTCGTCGCCGGGTGCCCGTGAGACCGGGCGGCTGCGATCGCGCCGGTTTCGAGAAAACGCTCGAGACCGAGGGCTACGGGGCGTTCAAGAAGACGCTCCTGATCGACGGGGGCCCCGTCAAGCTCTGCCGCTCGCGCTGGCTTGAGGGATCATCGAGTCTCCCGGCCGAGTGGCCCAGGCTCGATTTCCCGAGGGTGTCATTCCCGGAGGTCCCGCTCATCCTGGGCGTGCGGAGTCGGCACCAGTTCGCGGCGCCGGGCACGCCCGTGGTGTTCGATGCGTGGCGTGAGCCCGTGGTCCGCCGCGCCGTGGCGGACGCGCCCGGGCAGACGCTCTGGATCAACGTCGAGCTGGATGCGTTCGACGATCTGTGCACGCCCGATGTGATGCGGCGCGTCCGCGGCAAGACGAGCCGCGAAGGGCATTGCACGCGGCGCCCGGACGCCTGGTGTGCGCTGGCGGTCGGCGCGGCGGCGCGTTGGGCCCAGTCCGGGCGGGCCGACGACGCGGAGTGCGAGTCGCTGCTGCTCGAGATCGTGGAGCGTGCGTGCGCAGGCGAGGACGTCCCCGCGGCGCTGCCCACGCCCAGTTCGCCCGCGGTCGCCCGGGCCCACGACGACGCCGTCGCCCACGCGATCACGCTCTTGTCGGACGCGTCGGCCCGGTATTCGCTCGCGGACATCGGACGGCGGGTCCATATTGCGCCGCATCATTTCTGCCGCATCTTCAAGCGGTCGACGGGGATGACGGTGCACCAGTTCCGTCGGCGTGTCCGTTTGCTCAGCGCCGCCGAGCGGGTCTTGGCCCGGCAAAAGCCGCTCTCGGCGATCGCCCTCGCGTGCGGGTACGCGGACCAGTCGCACATGACGCGGTGCTTTTGCCGCGAGCTGGGCATCCCGCCCGGTCGGCTGTCCGAGAACGCGTCGGGGGCAGAGCAGTTGCGCACGGCTCTTCAAGAGGCCGGGCTCGGCGCGCGGTAAACCAAGCTCCTCGCGGAACCATCCCCGCAGGAGCCCCCATGAAGACGATCTCGATGTGTTTCGTTTGGTGCACGCTCGCCTCGGGGCCCGCCGGCGCCCAGTTTGCGCAGCTCGGTGTCGAGGTGATCCACACCGCCGGCGGCGTGCAGAACTTCGACCAGTTCGGGCTCGCCCCCGCCGCCGTCGGAGATGTCACGGGCGACGGCGTCACCGAGATCGCCTGCAACGCGCCGGGCCGATCCAACCCGAGCGGGACCACGGGGGCGTGCTTCCTGTACGACGGCGCGACCGGTGTGCTCATCCGCACGCACCCGAGCCCGGGATTCGATGTTGTCTTTCAGCGAGCCGCCGAGGTGGGGGACGTCAACGCGGACGGCGTGCCCGACTACGCCGCCGCCGGGTGGAACACCGGATCGAACGGAACAGTCTTCGTGTTCAGCGGCGCCGATGGCTCGACGGTGCTTACTTTGAACGGGCTCACGACGAGCGAGCAGTTCGGGCTCGGGCTCGCCTCGCCCGGAGACGTGAACGCCGACGGGCACGCGGACGTGCTGGTCGGGGCGCCGTTCCACAAGCCCGGTGCGCAGCGCACAGGGCGCGTGGCGATGTATTCCGGCGCGGACGGCACCGAGCTCTGGTCCGCCCTCGGCGCCGTTGCCCACGATGCCTTCGGGCACAACTGCTTCCCGGTGGACGACTACAACGCCGACGGCGTGCGCGATGTCGCCGTCGGGGCGCCCCAGATGCGTCCGAACTTTGCCAACACCGGCCCGGGCTATGTCCTTCTTCTCTCGGGTGCGACGGGCGCACCGATCGGCGACCCGCTCACCTCCCCGAGCGCCACCAGCGCCGAGTTCGGCTCCTGGATCCCTTCGCCAACCGTGGACCTCAACGGCGACGGCGCCCACGAGATCGTCATCAGCGACCAGTTCGATTTCGCGCTCGGGCAGGAGACCGGGCGGGCCGTGGTCTTCGACGGCGCCACCCGCGAGGTTCTCTACGAGATCGTGGGGTCGTCTGCGCTTCAGGGCACCGGCGCTACCGGAAATGCCGGGGACTTTGACGGCGACGGGCTCGACGATCTCATCGTCACCGACTGGCGCAGCCCCGACGGTGCGCCCGGGTTCACCGGCAAAGTCCGCGTTGTGCGCGGCACGGACGGCGCGCCCATCGGCACCGTGACGTCCACGAGCCCCGGCGGCGCTTTCGGCGGGTGGACCTTCGGCATGGGCGATGTAGACGCCGACGGCATGCCGGACATCTTTGTGAATGCGCCCTGGCTCACCGGGGACGGCCCGCAGCACGGGCGCTTCTGGGTGCTCTCGGGCCGCTCGTTCCTCGTCTGCGGCATCGATTTCACGGGCGACGGCGCCCTGAACATCGACGACATCGAGGTGTTCGTCGCGAACTTCCTCGCGTCGAGCCCGCTGGCTGATCTCAACGCCGACGAAGTGCTGACGACCGACGACATCGATATCTTTGTCGGCGCATTCCTCGCGGGGTGTGGCTAGCGAAAGCCCCCCGAAGTGGCGTGCGAACCCCGCGCGTACAAACGGTGATCTTGCCCCAGCCTGCGCCAATCGGTGCAGGTATTTCTTACGCGCTGCGTGAGCACGCGTGCGCGCCTCCGCTCATGCCGTATTGGGTGAACACGCCGCACACCGCGGCGCGGGCCCGTGGCCCGCACACGCCCGTGTCTCTGGGGAGAAACCATGACACGCACGCAACGCAACCAGACCAAGAACCGCGCGGCACGCACCGTGTGCGCCGCGGGCCTGCTCGCTGTTCTCGCCGGCGTCGCGCCGGGGCAGACCTTCCAACGCTTCAACGGCACCGATGCCACCGAACGCGCCTACGACATCGAAGAAACCTTCGGCGGTGGGTACGTCACCGCGGGCGAACGCGACGGCATGTTCGACCCCGCCGGCGGGATCGACCCGTCCGACATGCTCGTCACCCGCTACGACGTCGACGGCAAGCCCATCTGGTCCACCCAGATCGGCGGGTTCGCACGCGATGTCGCGTACTCCGTTCACCAGGCATCCAACGGCGATTTCATCGTCGCCGGCATGACCGAGTCTGTCGGCCCGATTCTCGGGCTCGTGATCTCGCGCCTCGATCCGACAGGGATCGTCCTCTGGACGCACGCCTACCCGGGCGACGTCTTCTTCGAGCTCTTCAACCCCGGGCCTGACGGCACGCGCCCGCAGGTCGCGGTGCGCGAGTCCCGCGAAACGGGGGACATCATCGCGGTGACCAACGTCGCGCCGACCGCCGGCGGGCAGCTGGGCGAGTACGTGCGGACGACCGCCGCGGGCATCCCGCTCGTCGAGGTGACGTACTCGATCCCCGCGCTGGGCCCGCTGACCGAGATGGGTTTCAGCGACCTCAAGGAACTGCCCAACGGCGACGTCGTCATCACCGGGTTCATCAACACGCGCCCGCCGGATCCGCTCGGGCTCCCGCCGGACTTTGAAGTGCTCGCGATGCGCATCGCCCCGGGCGGCGCGCCGATCTGGGCGAACGCGACGGGCGAGCTGTTGCCCGATAACCCCGCGCAGGAAGTCGGCTACGGCATCGACGTGGGCCCGAACGGCACGCCGCTGGTCATCGGCGCCTCGACCGACGCCGGCGGCCCGCTCCTCGCGACGTCGCACCTCTGGCTCGACGCCGGGGGCGTGCTGCTGTTCAACAACCAGGTGGACGGCATGGTCCCCGCGTACGCCGCGACGCGGTTCAACGACAACCTCGATGTCGCGACGGGCGCGCAGGACTTCTTCCTGCCCGGCCCGGGCGCGCACGGCACCGCCGCGGGCATCAGCTTCGACGCCGTCGGCTCGCCCCTCTGGCTCTACACCTACGGCCCGAACCTCAACCCGCGCGACCGCGCGACCGGCGTCACCCCGGTCCGGTTCGGCGAGTCCGTCTGCGGCTGGGCGTTCTCCGCGTGGGAGGACTACCCCCTGGCCATCGGCGGCGATGACCAGCACCTCATCAAGGTCAACGACCTCGGCTCGTCGGGCTGCTGCGAGGACCGCATCCCCATGGATGTCCGCGAGCCGGTCCTTCAGCAACTTCCGCTCCAGTTCCAGCTCATCGGGGACGAGCAGTTCGAGCCCTGGGGCAACTGGGCCCGCGTGGGTCTGGTCGACGTCATCAAGTGCTACCACCCGACGTGCACGCCGTGCGTGGTCGATTTCGACGGCAACGGGCTGCTGAACGTGGACGACATCGACCTGTTCGTGATGTTCTTCACCAGCTCGGACGCGCGGGCGGACCTGGACTGCAACGGGCTGCTGAACGTGGACGACATCGACCGGTTCGTGGCTCTCTTCCTCGGCGGGTGCTGATCGCCGCCGATTCACGAAAGCACGTTCGAGCCGGTGTGCCGGGCGAACGAGCGGGGCGGGCGGGCGTTTGGGCGCCCGCCCGCTTTGTGCGCGCGGGCCCGGGCACTACACTCCGCTGCCATGCGATTTCCCACCCAGTTCGTCGAGCGGATCCGCCCGTCCATCGAGGGCCGCCTCGCCTGCGTCACCGGCGGGTGCGGGTTCATCGGCGGGCACCTCATCGACGCCCTCCTCTCCCTGGGCGCCTCGATCGTCGTCCTCGACGACTGCTCAAACTCGACCGCCGAGCACGTCTGCGAGCTCATCGACCTCGAACCCTCGCGCGTCCGGTTCGTCCGGGGCAGCATCCTCGACGACGATGCGCTGGCGACCGCCGTCCGCGGGGCGGCCCACGTCTTCCACCTCGCCGCCATCGGGTCCGTCCAGCGCTCCATCGAGGACCCGGACCGCACCTGGCTCGTCAACGCGACGGGCACGATGCGCGTGCTCGAAGCCGCCCGAGCCGCGGGCGTCGGGCGGGTGATCTGTTCGTCCTCATCGAGCGTCTACGGCAACGCGCCCGAGCTGCCCAAGGTCGAGACCGCCGCCCCCACGCCCGCGTCCCCGTACGCCGCATCCAAGCTCGCCGGCGAAGGGCTGTGCCGATCGTGGTCCGAGTCGTACGGGCTGGGCACGGTCTCGCTGCGATACTTCAACGTCTTCGGCCCGCGCCAGCCGGCGGATTCGGACTACGCCGCGGTCGTCCCGGCGTTTGCCGCCCGCCTGCTCGAAGGCAAGCGCCCCGTCATCTACGGCGACGGCGCGCAGACCCGCGACTTCACCCCCGTCTGCAACGCCGTCGCGGCCAACCTGCTGAGCACCCGCGCCGACATCCGCGGCCAGGCGCTCAACGTCGGGATCGCCGAGCGGACCAGCGTGGTCGAGCTCGCCCGCCTGCTCGCCGAGCGGCTGGGCGCCCCGGGCGTCGAGCCCGAGTTCACCACCCCGCGCCCCGGCGAGGTGCTCGACTCGCTCGCCTCGATCGACGCGGCACGCAAGACGATCGGGTACGAGCCGATCATGTCGCTCGCCGCCGGGCTCGACGAGACCGCGGCGTGGTACCAGGCCCAGGCCGCCGAGTCCCGCGAAGCGGGCGGCGGGTGACGCGGGTGGTTTCGAGCATCCTCGGGCTCATCGGGCTGGTCATCGCCCTCCGCGGCCGCCTCGGCGGGCGGTATTGGCGTTGGCGGATGACCACGGTCTACGGCTCAACCCGCCCCGGGCTCATGACGATGGCTCGGGACGCCGCCCTGTTCGGGGCCTGGCGCCGCCGGATGGCCCGTATCGGCTCATCCGGGGGCGTCCGCCCGGGGGCCTAGAGTTCTGGCGAGCTCGCCCGCGGGGGGCGGCACAGGACTCAGCCTCGAGACCGGAGCCGATCGCGATGGCCAACGACAACAACGCCGATTCGGGCGGGGCCTTCACCCGCGCCTTCTTGCCCGGTCTGATCCTGGGCCTTGTGGTGGGGGGACTCGCCGGGGCGGTTCTTCCCGACATCATCGGCAGCGGGCCCTCCCGCTCGCCCATCGACCACAACGCCGAGCCCGGCGAGCGCGATTACGACCGCGACTCAGGCATCCCGCAGGAGATGCAGGACGCCGCCGACGCGGCCCGCGAAGCCGCCGAGAACGCAGCGGAGACCGTCGACGACACGATCGACGACGCGGGCGAGGCGATTGAGGAAGCCGCGGACGACGCTGCCAACAAGGCGAACGAGCTGATCGACGACGCGACCGGCGACGACGGGCCCTGACCGACGTACGCTGACCCGATGGACCGGGACCGCGCGAACCGAATCCTGACCCAGCAGGCCGAATCGGCGCGGTTCTTGGGTGTTGATTTCATCCCGATCGGCGCCGGGGCGTACGCCGACGCCCCGGAACTCGTCGCGGCCGAGCCCGCACCGACGCACGAGGAACCGGGCACGCCCCGTGGTTCTGGCGGGCGCACGCCGAGCGCGTACGTGCCCATTGAGATCCCCGAGGGCGAGCTGGCCGCCGAGCAAGCCCAGCAGCTGCTCGACGAAGTCCGCGCCCGCTACGAGCGCGACGCCCCGCACAAGCACTTCGTCACGGATCATCACAACATCGTCTTCGGCGAGGGCGATCCCCGCGCCGGCCTCATGTTCGTCGGCGAAGCCCCGGGCGAGACCGAGGACCAGACCGGCCGCCCCTTCGTGGGCAAAGCGGGCCAGCTGCTCGAGAAGATGATCGTCGCGATGGGGCTGTCCCGCGAGCGGGTCTACATCTGCAACGTCCTCAAGACGCGCCCGCCCAACAACCAGACGCCCACGCTCGAAGAGGCCGAGCTGTGCGCGCCGTACCTGCTCGATCAAATCCGCGTCGTTCAACCCAGCGTGATCGTCACGCTCGGGTTGCCCGCGACGCGCTTGTTGCTGGGCGTATCGGACACCATGCGCGCGCTGCGTGGCAGGTTCCACGAGTTCCCGCCGCAGGCCGACGGTCTCGGGCAGGGTGTGTATTGGAAGGGCGCGCCGGTGCGCACAACGCAGGTCATGCCGACCTACCACCCCGCGTACCTGCTCCGGTCGTACACCCCTGAGAACAGGCGCAAGGTCTGGGCGGACCTGAAGCTGGTGATGGACCGGCTCGCCGCCGAGGGAACGCCCGCGGACGCGTGAGCCGTCGGCTTACACCCGCGTGCGAACCTCGTAAAAACCCGCACCCCGAAGCAACCGCCCGCCCGATCCCGCGTATCGGCCGGTGCAGGAATGATGAGGGGTGATTCCCCCGAGACGATTGACCCATCCCCGGCTTCCAACGACCGTGACGTCGCCCGCCTGAGCGCGGTGCATGCCCCGGCTGGAGGTCGGAACGAGCCCCCACGAGACTCGGTGCGCGGTGTTATGCCGCGTGCCGGGTTTTCTTTTGGTGCGCAACCAAGCCGCGAAGTTGTTTGGAGCAATTCAAAGATGCGAGGGCGTGTTCATCACGGCGCCGGCTTGTCCTCGAACGAGACCTCGGTCGCCGGGGCGAGTTTCTCGATCTCGGTGACCGCCCACGCCAGCCGCGGCTCGGTCGTCACGCGCATCGTGAACCGGATCTTGTCGCCCGGCGCAAACCCGGACACATCAACGCCCTGGGCCGGGGGCATCTCCATGATCATCGCCCGCATCCCCGACACGCCCGACGCGCCGACGAACACCTCGCCCGTCTTCGGATCGCGGAACCCGGGGATGTGCTCGTGGTGGATGCGGAACGCCGTCGCGGGCTTGCCCGCTTCGGGGATCTCGATCACCACGCCCAGGATCCCTTCGTAGGTGAATGAGGAAGACGACTCGGCGTCGTCGCCCGTGGCATCCGTGGGCGCGTGGTCGTGGTCGGACCCGTCCGCGTGCGTGTGCTCGCTCGCGGACTCGGAACATCCCGGCGCCAGCAGCGCGCACGAAACAAGCCCGACGAGCAGCACGCCCGGTCGGGTCAGATCAAAGCTCATAACGAACCTCCCGCTTACGCGGACTCGATTTTGAGATACTTCTCGACCGACGCGAGGTCGGGCGCGATGTCGTGCGTGTAGGGCATCGACCACGAGGCGCCCTCGACGCACCGGGCGATGCGGGCCGCGGTCTCGCGCGAGTGCCAGCGGCGGTTGCCGCGGATGTACACGTGCATCCGCTGGCGACGCAGGCGCTGGGCGCGGGCGAGCCCGCGCTTGATGTCCGGGTCGCGGCGCATCAGGCGGCAGATCGTGTCGCACCCACCCTCGTTGGCGGGCACCTGGGCGACGGTGCACGTGATGGTCTGCCCGGCGTTCAGGGTGTCGATCGCGGCCATGTCTGAGCTCCAAAGACAGGAACAGCCCCGGAAACGCCCGGGGCCGAGCCGACAACTGTAGCCCGTCGCTCGCACACGTCCACCGGGTGTCTAGAGTCCGACGACAGCGCCGGGCCACCCCCCGGCGCTCCCCCTGAGGAGGGCCCGAGCATGTCCGACGAGAACCAAGGCCACGGTCCCACCCCGACCCCGGCTCCCCCCGCG
>BQJQ01000003.1 GCA_021604785.1 Phycisphaeraceae bacterium | reverse complement strand
GGCCCGCGCCAGCGGGTGGATGAGGGGTCTTCCCCACGGCCGCCCAGACCGCCGCGTTTGATCCCCCCGCCCGCGGCAGCCGATGAACACCTCACCGGTTCACCCGCGAAGACCCCTCACCCCGGCCCTCTCCCCAGCGGAGAGAGGGAGGAAGCGTTGCCGATGATCGACCCGATCAACATCGCCGAGAAGCTCGCGACGTTCGAGGACGCGTTCAACCCGCGGATCCTGGCCGAGTGCAACGGGCACGAGGTGCGGGCCGCCAAGCTCCGCGGCCCGTTCGTCTGGCACGCGCACGCCGACGACGACGAGCTGTTCCTGGTCGTCGACGGCGCGATGCTCATGAAGCTCCGCGAGGACCCGGCGGACCCGGAGGCCGTCCGCACACTCGTCGTCCGCGAGGGCGAGTTCATCCTCATCCCCCGCGGCGTCGAGCACCTGCCCAGCTCGCACCCGCCCGAGTCCACGTGCTCGGTGCTCATCTTCGAGCCCGCCGGCGTTGTCAACACGGGCACCGCGACCGGCACCGCCGACGCCACGAACCTCACACGCGATGCGCTCGAACGGATCTAGCCGTTGCCGACCTTCGTGGGCACATCGACAACCTCTGGCTCAGGCTCGGTCAGCAGCCGCTCAAGCGAACCGGGCCGCTGACCCACCGTCCGTCGCCACGCCTCGGCCTGGTCGTGCGACCACCCCCGGCGCGTGATCAGCCACGCCGAAATCATCGAGCGGGCGCGCCCGCCCGAGGCGCAGTGGATCAGCACGTCCCCGTCGGCGTTGTCCATCAACGCCGCGAACGCGTCCACGTCCGCCGGCTCGTACCCGTCATCCCCGCCAAGCGGGATGCCGGCGTAGGTCATGCCAAGCTTGCCGACGTACACGCCCTCGTTGAAGTCAAGATCCTCGACCTCGTTCATCGAGCGCAGGTTGACCACCATCCCCACACCCTCGCGGCGGAACCCGACGAGGTCGCCCTTGGTCGGCTGCGACCCGATCACAAGCCGCCCGGCCCGGTAGTACGTGCCGTCCGTCCCCTCGAGCTTCTCGCCCTCGACGATCGGGTCGTCAGCCACCGCCGTCGGGTAGCGCTCGACGGGCACCATCGCCGCCTCGTCGATCGGGCAACTCATCGAGCACCCGCCGACCACCCCGAGCATCACCGCGCCGCCGATCACCGCGCCCATCCGTACCAATGTGTTCATCTGAACCCCCTTTGCCCGGCGTATACCCACGACCACCCCGCGGGTTGACCCACCGGCAGATCCTGCCGCCGATGCGCAAGAACGTGCTCCTCAAAGCTGGCACGCCGTTTGATCTGTCCCCCGCGTGTCCTACGGCGTGCAAATCTCGACCTCCGGCGTCCTCACCGCCCTGCACCGCCAGGACGTGCTCGCGAACAACCTCGCGAACCTGAACACCGCCGGGTACAAGCCGTCGATCCCGGACATCCGCTCCCGCGACGCCGCCCGCCAGGAAGACGGGCTCTACCACCTCCCGGGCGACACCCTGCTCGAACGCCTCGGGGCCGGCGTCGTCCCCGCACCCACCCGCATCGGCTTCACCCAGGGCCCGGTCGAGACCACCGGGAACGACCTCGACCTCGCGATCGAGGGCGACGGGTTCCTCGCCGTCCGTGACGGCGACACCACCTCGCTCACCCGCGACGGACGCCTCGCCCTCAACGCCCGCGGCCAGCTCGTTCTCGCCGGCTCGGGCAATCCCGTGCTCGGCCAAGGCAATTCCCCGATCACCCTGCCCACCGACGCCCGCATCGAGTTCGGCTCGGACGGCACCGTCTTTGCCGACGGCGAGCCCTTCGCGAACCTCCGGTTCGTGGACGTGCCCGACAAGTCCGCCCTCATCAAGAAGGGCGCCGGCCTGTTCTCGCTCGATTCGGTCCCCGCCGCCGCCCTCCGGCCCGCCGGCGGGCGGATCGTCCAGGGTGCCATCGAGGGCAGCGCGGTCAACGAGATCGACGCGATGCTCCAGGTCCAGGCGGCAGCCAAGGCCGTCGCGGGCAACATCGGCGTGATCTCCTACCACGACCGCATGTCCGAACGCGCGATCAACACCTTCGGCCGCATCGCGTAACCAGCACCCCCTCCTGAACTGGCACACCGCTTGCTTCTGGGTCTCCGACCCATGGCGCGCCCATCGCGCGCCGAGACCCGGAGGACCCGTCGCATGGCCATCATCGCCCTCAACTCAGCATCCTCCGGGCTCACCGCCCTCAACACCCAGCTCGATGTCATCTCCAACAACCTCGCCAACATCAACACCGCCGGGTACAAAGCCTCGCGCGTCAACTTCCAGGATCTCCTCTACATCGAGAAGCAGCAACCGGGCGTCGAAAACGCCAACGGCGACCAACGCCCCACCGGGCTCTACGTCGGGCTCGGCGTCCGCACCTCGGGCACCCAGCAGTCCTTCGAGCAGGGCTCACCCGAGCCCACCGGCAACGCCCTCGACTTCATGATCGATGGCCGCGGGTTCTTCCAGGTCCAGGTCGAGGACGACCTCGCCCCCTCGGGCACCGCCTTCACCCGCGCGGGCAACTTCACCCTCAACGCCGACGGCGAGGTCGTGCTCGCCAACTCCAACGGTCGCCGCCTCATCCCCACCATCACCATCGACCCCGAATACACCAACCTCGACATCTCGTCGGACGGGCGCATCTTCGTGCAGATCCCGGGCGAAGCCGAGCCGCAGGAGGTCGCCCAGATCGAGCTCGCCGACTTCGCCAACCCCTCGGGGCTGCGTCAGATCGGCGAGAACCTCTGGTCCGAGTCCGCCTCGTCTGGCCCGCCCATCACCGGCGAGCCCTCCACCAGCGGCCGCGGCAGCCTCTCCAACCGCATGCTCGAACGCTCCAACGTGGACCCCACCCGCGAGCTGATCGGGCTGATCCTCACCCAGCGGGCATTCGAGATGAACTCGCAGTCGATCCGCGCCGCCGACGAGGCGCTCCAGACGATCTCCCAGCTCCGCCGCTAACCCGTGACCGGCCAAGGACTCTCACGCATGACCCGCGCCCTGACCCGCCTGCTCGCCGTCGCGCTCACGCTGGCGTTCGCGCCCGCCTCGCTCGCGCACGCCGACGAGCCCGAGTCCACGATCACGACCGTCCGCCTGCGCAACGGCGTCCGCATCGAACCGGGCAACCGGGTCACGCTGGGCGACATCGCCCGCGTCGCGGGCCCCCAGGCCGAGCTGCTCACGCCCATCGTCCTCGCCGACGCCCTGACGCAAGGGTCCGACCCGATCGCGATCCGCGTGGACGCCGTCCGCGAGGCGATCGACGAGATCGACGGGGTCATGCACGGCCGGCTCACGGTCACCGGCGCCGCCTGCACCGTCATGGTCCGCCGCGCCCCGCGCAGCCAATCCGAGCCCCGCCCGGCGCGCCCGAACGAGCACGCCGCGGGCCGGATCTCGCTCCGCGTGCGCGTGCTCGAGCACCTCCGGGCCCTGTTCAACGCATCGCCCGACGCGATCCGGGCGGCGTTTGACCCGCGCGACGACGAGCTGCTCGACACCGACACCGCCGGGCTCACCGTCGAGCTCCGCACCCTGGGCGGCTCGTCCCGCATCCCGCTCGCGATCACCATCTACAACGGCGACCGCGTCGTGAAGTCCGAGTCCATCCGTGTGGTGGTCCAGCTCCGGCGCGACGTCGCGATCTCGAACCAATCGATGGGCCGCGGCGCCGAGATCGCACCCGAGCACATCACCGTCGAAAACCGGTGGACCGACGCCTCGATGACGCCCGTCGCGCCCGCCGAGGTCCTCGGGCGGGTCGTCCGCACGCGTCTCAAGCCCGGGGCCGTCATCACCGCCAACGACATCACCCGCCCCGTGCACGTCGAGCGGGGCGACATCACCTCGATCCGCTCGGTCGTGGGCACCGCGGTCGTCCGCACCAAGGCCCGCGCCCGCGCCGACGGCACCGAGGGCGACGTGATCGAATTCGAGGCCCTGGACGGGTCGGTCCGGTTCCTGGCCCGCGTGGTCGGGCCCGGGCGGGCCGTGGTCGCGCCCGAGACTGGGCTCGCGATGGAGGACGAACGATGACCCCGCGATCCCGCTGCCCCATGCTGGTTCTGATCCTGTTCGCCACGCCGGCGTGCGCACAGGGGCTGTACGCCCCGGTCGCCGAGACCGCCGAGAACCGCGGGCAACCGCTGCGGCTCGAACAGGTCAGCGTGCTCTACGTCGAGCCGCCCGAGCCACGGGTGATCCAGAAGCACGACCTGATCACGATCGTCATCGACGAGTCGAGCACCGCGAGCAGCTCACAAGAACTCGAGACGAGCAAGAGCTACGACACGTCGGCGTCCGTGAACGCCGTGGTGGACCCGTGGCACCTGCTCGAAGCCCGCCTCCGCCAGGGCGACCTGACGGGCGTGGACCTGATTGCTGCCGAAGCCGACCGTGACTACTCGGGCGAGGGCGACTACCAGCGCCGCGACCGGTTCAGCGCGCGCATCACCGCGACGGTCCTTGAGGTCAAGCCCAACGGCACCCTCCTGCTCGAAGCCCGCAAGCACATCGAGCGGGACGAGGAGATCTCCGACCTCGTGCTCTCCGGGTATGTCCGTCAGGACGATGTCACCCGCCAGAACACGGTGCTCTCGAGCCAGATGGCGAGCCTGCGGATCGAACTCCAGAACGAGGGCGAGGTCCGCCAAGCGGCCCAGAAGGGCCTGCTCACGCAGATCCTCGACACAATCTTCGCGTTCTAGCACACACCTCAGACCCCGGGCGCCGTTGGCACCCGGTTCGCTTTGAGTGGTTCGGGGCGGAGCCCCGGGAAGGACCACGCCCATGCGCCGATGGTTCGTGATACTGAGTGCCTGTTTCGGTGTGTGTGTTTGTGCGCCCAACGCGCACGCCGTGCGCACACTGCGCGAGATCGCGCGCATCAGCGGGCAGAACGAGTACGAGATCCAGGGGCTCGGGCTGGTCATCGGCCTGCCCGGCACGGGCGACTCGGGCAAGGACCTGGTCATGGCCCGCCCGCTCGCCGAGGTGCTCCGCAAGCAGGGCAACGAGATCCCCAGCTTCGATGACCTCCGCAACACCCGCTCGGTGGCGCTGGTGATGGTCACCGCGACCGTCCCCCGCACCGGCGCGCGCATCGGCGACCAGCTCAACGTCACCGTCTCGACCATCCACTCGGCCCAGTCGCTCGAGGGCGGCGTGCTGATCCCCGCGGCCCTGACCTCGGTGGTGCGCACAAACGAGGCGTACGCGATCGCGACGGGCAAGATCACCATCGAAGACCTGAACACCCCCACCGTGGGCGTGATCGCCAACGCCGCCGACATGATCGCGGACGTGGACACCACGCCCAGCATCGCCGGCTCGTTCGAGCTGATCCTCGACGGTCCCTACCGCGGGTGGGGCGTGGCGGCGGATGTCGCCGCGGAGATCAACCAGCAGTACCTGCTCACCGCGGCCCGCGTCGCCGAGCCGCTCGCGTTCGCCAAGGACCCGAACACCGTCCGCGTCGTCGTCCCCGAGCCCGAGCGGGGCAACCCCGCGTTCTTCGTCGGCGAGATCATGCGGACCGACATCACCGGGGCGTTGCGCCAGTTGCCGGCCCAGGTGCTGTGCAACACACGCTCGGGGATCATCCTGGTCACGGGCGACGTCCGCGTCTCCCCGGCCGTCATCACGCACCAGGACCTCACCATCACGACGACGGTCCCCGCGATCGAGCCGACGGCGGCGAACCCGGTCCGGCGGAATCAGCGGTGGGTCGGGCTCGAGACCGACGCCCGCGAGCCGCAGTCGGCGAAGCTCGAGGACCTGCTCAACGCGTTCGAGCAGCTCGACGTGCCCCCCAAGGAACAGATCCAGATCCTCCAGATGCTGCACAAGGCGGGCAAGCTGCACGCCAAACTCGTGATCGACGAGAACTGACCCATGGACTTCGGCACCCCAGACCTGACCTCCGTGCTCGGCGCCTCCACCACGCCCTCGGTGCGCCCGCCGGCGGGCCTGGGCGTGATCCGGGGCGACGAATCGCAGCGGTCCTTCCGAGATGTGCTGGGCATGGCCCGCTCCCGCACGCCCGAGCTGGGCGCCGACGCGTCGCCCGAAGCGCGCGCGGCCAACGCCGAGGCGCGGGCCGCCGAGTCCCGCGATGCCGCCGAGCAGTTCGTCGCCAAGACGTTCATCGAGCCCGTGCTCTCGTCGGTGCGGGAGAACTCGCAGGCGGCCCCGCCCTTCGCGCCCACGCAGGCCGAGCAGCAGTTCCGGGCGATGGCCGACGCGCGCCTGGCGATCGACGTGGTCAAGCGTGCCAACCTCCCGATCGTGGACCGGTTGGCACGCGATCTGCTTGCATAGCACCGATCGGAGTGCGCCCATGGTTCGGACCACCGGAACACGATTCACCGAAGACACGTTCGAGGGACTCGAAGCGATCCTCAACGAGCTCGTCCGCGAGCACGAATCGCTCGACGGGCTGGCGACCGAGCACCGCGCCGCGATCGCGTCGCTCGACGCCGGGCGCCTGAAAGCCGCGGTCACCTCGACCGGCGACACGCTCCAGCGGATCGCCCGGCTCGAGGACCAGCGGGCGCTGCTGCTCAAGCTCGAACCCCCCGCCGGCGGGCAGCCCATCAAGGGGCAGCCGACGGTCGCGGAGGTCGCCGAGCTGATGGACCCTCCGCGGCGCGCCCGCGTGCTGGACCTGGCGGCACGCCTCCGCGAGCTGCTCGAGTCGATCCGCAAGCGTCACCGCGCGATCAAGCGTGCGAGCCAGACGCTCAGCTCGCACATGGAGGGGCTGGCCCACCAGATCGCCGCCGAGCTCTCGGGCACGGGGACCTACTCGCGCGCCGGGCGCGTCGAGACGGGCGGCACACCCATCGCGACGGGCATGGACGTGCGGAGCTAAACCGATGAGCCTCACCGGGACCATCCAGACCGCCCGCTCGGCGCTGAACGCGGCCCAGATCGCGATCCAGGTCGCGGGCAACAACATGGCCAACGCGGCGACGCCCGGGTACTCGCGCCAGGTCGCGAACCTGGTGCCGATCCCCGGGCCCAGGTCCGACCCGTTCCACATCGGGCGGGGCGTCGGCGTCGGGTCCGTCGAGCGGAAGCTCGACGAGGCCCTGCGGGCGCGCCTGCGTTCGGGCATCTCCGATGAATTCGGAGCGGCAAAGCGGGTGGCGCTGTTCAACCAGCTCGAGGGCGTGCTCAACGAGCTGACGGATTTCGACCTCTCGACCCAGCTCAACGAGTTCTTCAACACGTGGTCCGAGATCGCGTCGGTGCAGGACACGCAATCCGTGGTGATCGAGGCGGGGTCCGAGCTGGCGAACTTCGTCCGCACCATGCGCCAGGACCTGCACGGGCTGCGGACGCAGATCGGCGCCGAGCTGACCAACGCGGTCGTGCGGGCCGACGAGCTGCTCGATGACATCGCGTCGATCAACAAGCTCATCGCCCGCACCGAGGTCGGCCCGAGCGAGGCGAACACCCTCCGCGACCAGCGGGACCGCCTGATCGACGAGCTCGCGACCTTCATGGACGTGACCACGATCGAGGACGGGCAGGGGAACCTGGACGTCCTCGTCGGCTCCGCCCCCGTGGTGCTCGCCGGCAACTCACGCGGGCTGGACCTCATCTACGAAGAGATCGACGGCGAGCGGGTGCCCTTCGTCGTCGTCGAATCGGACCAGGAACGCCTGCCCGTGACTTCGGGCACGATCGGCGGGCTCATATCCGCCCGCGACGGGACCATCGACGTCGCGATCGCGGACCTCGATCAGCTCAGCGCGCAGATCATCTTCGAGGTCAACAAGCTGCACGCGACGGGCACGAACGCCGGCGGGTTCACCGTCTCGGACACGGACCAGCAGATCCCGCTGCCCGACCGCTCGCTCGCGTACAACGACCCGAACAACCAGACGTTCAGCGACCTGCCCTACGCCGCGGAGAACGGCGGGTTCTACGTCAACATCGCCAACGACTCGACCGGTTCGACCGACCAGGTCTGGGTCGACGTGGACCTCGACGGGCTGACCGCGACCGGCGCGCAGGGGTTCGCCGACGACACGACGCCCGAGGACATCCGCGCCGCGATCGACGCGATCGACGGCGTCAACGCCGACTTCAGCCCCGACGGCCGCCTCTCTGTCACCGCCGATCCCGGGTTCGCGTTCAGCTTCTCCGACGATTCGTCGGGCGTGTTGGGCGTGATGGGGATGAACGCGTACTTTGTGGGCACGGACGCGAAGACGATCGCCGTGCGCCCGGATTTGATCAACGACCCCAAGGCGCTCGCGGCGGGGCGGATCGTGGACGGGCAGCTCGTCGAGAACGCGACATCGATCGAGGTCGCCCACCTGCAAGAGACGGCGTTCGCGGCGCTGGGCAACCGGACGCCCGCCCAATTCTGGATCGACCGGGTGCAGAACGTCGCGACCGCGGCGAGCACCGCGAACTCCGACGCGGAGGCCGCCCAGATCGTGCGCGAGAGCCTCGAGGCGCAGAACGCCGCGGTCTCGGGCGTCTCGATCGATGAAGAATCAATCAACCTGCTCACGTTCCAGCGTCAGTTCCAGGGCGCCGCCCAGCTCATCACCGTCGCTGACGAGATGTACCAGACACTCCTGGGCATCCTCTAAGGGCCTGCCATGACCAGCTTCCCAACCGGGTACGGGCGTGCACCGCAGCTGCTCTTTTCGAGCATCAACCTGTCGCACCTCGCGCGCACGAACAACGACCTGTTCGAGGTCTCCCAGAAGCTCTCGAGTGGGCTCGACCTGCGCCGCCCGTCCGACGACATCGTGCGGGCCGCGACGGTCTCGACGCTCGACGCCCGCATCGAACGCTCCGAGCAGATCGTCAAGAACCTCGGGTACGCCGCAAGCTCGCTCGACACGCTCGACCAGGCGCTGGGCGACGCGTTCGACCTCGTGAACGAGGGCATCGGCATCTCGCTGGCGCAGGTGCAGTCCACGGCGTCGGCCGAGGAACGCGACGGGCAGGCGATTATCGTGGATTCGCTGATCGATTCGCTTTACCGCGTTGCGAGCCGCAAGTCGGTCGCGGGGTTCATCTTCGGCGGCACCCAGCCCGGCTCGCCCCCGGTCACCGACCTCCAGGGCGCGTTCCGGTTCGAGGGCGGGCGAGGCGGGCTCACCACCGACCTGGGCGTCGGGCTCAACATCCCCGTCACCATCGGCGCCAACAACGCGATCGGGGCCGTCTCCAACCGCATCGAGGGCGCCGTCGATCTCGACGCGGCCCTCCAGCTCGACACCCGGATCCAGGACCTCAACGGCGCCCGCGACCTGGGCGTCTCGCTGGGCGTCGTCAACGCCGCGTTCAACGGCGGCACGACCTTCTCCATCGATCTCTCGGGCGCCCGCACCGTGGGCGACGTGGTGGACTCGCTGACCGCGGCGATCCAGGACTACGAGTTCACCTCGGGCGACACCGTCCTGGACACGGGCGGCGTCTCCATCTCGGGCGGGGCGCTGAGCATCGACGTCGTCGCCGGCGGGTCGCTGCAGTTCGCCGACCTCGAGGGCGGCAGCACCGGCGCGGACCTCGGCGTCGTGTTCGACCCCGCCGCACCGTTCGACGAACTGACCACCACCGCCGGGGCCGAGCTCGACGCGAAGCTGACGTGGACGACTGAGATCGCCTCGCTCCGCGGGCTTGCCGGCCCGCTCGGGCAGGTGCGCCTGAACAACAATGGCCAAGCCTTCACCGTGGACCTGTCCGGCGCGACCACACTCGCCGACCTCCGCAGCGCCTTCGAGCAGGGCGGCACGCAGGTCTCGGTCGAGATCAACGGCACCGGCACCGGGATCAACATCGTCACCCGGCTCTCGGGGACCGACGAGCGGTCTCTCTCGATCGCCGAGATCGACGACGGCGCCGGGCGGACCGCCGAGGCCTTGGGCGTCCGGTCCTTCTCACGCGACACGCTCCTGTCGGACTTCAACGACGGGCGGGGCGTCAGTGTCGTCTCGGGGCGGGTCGATCAGGACGGTGCCCTGGACCCCGCCCTCAACACCGACTTCACGATCACCCTGGGCGACGGCTTCGAGATCGACATCGACCTCTCGCCGAGCGACCTGACCGACGTCGGGGCGATCATCGACGCGATCAACACCCAGGCGGACGCCCAGCTCACCGCGGCGGCCCGCCCCACCACCGACTTCGCCGCTTCGCTCACCGACGACGACAACGGCATCTTCTTCACCCAGACCGCAGTGCCCGACCCGATCAGCGTGGAGCGCAAAAACAACTCGCCCGCGGCGGACGACCTGGGCCTGCTCGACGGCACCACCCTCACCGGCGGGCTCGAGTTCCGCGGCGAGGACCGCGCCAAGGTCCGTGTGGACAACCTGTTCACCGCATTGATGGATCTTGCCAAGGCCTTGCGAACGGACGACACGGTTGGCATCCAGTTTGCTTCGGGTCGGATGCAAGAAATGGTGGACCGCCTGACCGAGCAGCGTGCCCTGGTGGGCGGGTTCGCGAGGCAGGTGGACAACGAAACGCTGCGAGAGGAAGACCGCACGGTGTTGGATACGACGACCAGAAGCCAGCTCAGGGACACGAACTTCGCCGAGGCATCGACGCAGTTCAGCCTGCTGCAGACGCAGCTGCAGGCGAGCCTGCTGGTGACATCGCAGGCGAACTCGCTCTCGCTTTTGGACTTCATCGGCTGACGCCGGTGGGTTCGGATTGGATCGATGTCCCACCCCGCGCGGCCGCGGGGTTGGGGCGCAGGCAGGATGTCGACCGGCGAGGGACGCCGGGAGTCGATCCGAGATATGGACGGCCGCTTGACCGGAGCGCACCGATGGAAGTGCGGACCACACGCTTTGGGGTGATCGATATCGCGGAGGACCGCGTGATCACCTTCACCAAGGGAATCCTCGGGTTCCCTGACAAATCGCGGTACTGCTTGCTCGAGCCCGGGGAGGACGCTTTGTTCTTCTGGCTGCAGAGCCTGGAGGACCCAAGCCTGGCGTTCGTCGTCACGGACCCGACGTTCTTCGTCGAGGAGTTCTCCGTGCCGATCCGCGCCGAGCAGATGACGGATCTCGGGCTCGAAAAGCTCGACGATGCGCAGGTCTTCGTGATCGTGAACAAGGTTGACGAGCAGCTCACTGGGAACCTCCAGGGCCCGCTGGTCATCAACACGATCTCGAAGGGCGGCGAGCAGATGGTGCTCGCGGACAAACGGTGGACGACACGTCACCCGTTGGTGAAGGTCGGCGACGCACCGCAGGTGCAGTCGGCCTGAGCCGGGGTGTTTCCCGGAGGGTGTCCGCCGTGCGCAATGCGTGCGCGATCGGTGCACCCCGAGGGAAGGGACGAGGCAGAGAAGACGACCGACGCAACGACAGACCGACCCTTCCTGCGAACGCAGGGCTCCCGGGCACGGACGCGAAAAGGAGCTCACGCATGCTGGTGCTCTCACGGCAGCGCGACGAGACAATCATGATCGGCGACGACATCGAGATTTCGGTCGTCGATATCCGGGGAGACAAGGTGCGCCTTGGCATCACGGCGCCCACCCGGATTGCCGTACACCGAAAAGAGGTGTACGAAGCGATCAAGCGCGAGAACACCGAGGCGTCCCGCCTCGGCGACGACGCGATCTCGACCGCCGACATCAGACCCGGGCCGGCCAAGACCGGACGCCCTCTGACGCCCAAGGTGTCGGGGCTCGCGTCCAAGGCGCCCCCATCGCAGGGGCCCGCGCCCAACGGACAAGAACCCAAGCCCGCCGGGGCCCCGGGCGTCACGCGGGTTCCCCCGCCCTCGCCCCACCCCGCCAAGGAAACCGCCTAGCTCTCGAGCAAGGACACCAGCGCTCTCCACGCCCCCAGGACCGCAAGGCGGGGCATCTCACGCAAGCAGCAATCACGGAGGATTGCAATGGCTCGCATCAATACGAATGTACCCAGCGTCATCGCCCAAACCAACCTGAACCGGAACAACTCCGAGCTCGAGCTGCGCCTGGAGCGCCTCTCGACCGGGCTCCGGATCAACCGAGGCAAGGACGACCCCGCCGGGCTCATTATCTCCGAGCGGATCGCCACCGATCTCAACGGCATCGATCAGGCGATCCAGAACACCGAGCGGGCAAGCTCGATGATCGCCACGACCGAGTCGTCGCTCGCCGAGATCAATGAGCTGCTCAACTCGGTCAAGGCGCTCATGGTCGAGGCGGCCAACACCGGCGGCAACTCCCCCGAGGAACGCGCCGCCAACCAGCTGCAGATCGACTCGGCGATCCAGTCCATCACCCGGATCTCGAACACCGCCACCTTCGGCGGGCTCAAGCTCCTCGATGGCTCGCTCGACTTCACCCTCTCGGGCGTCACAAGCTCGACGATCGTGAAGGCCCAGGTCTTCAACGCCAGCTTCGTCGGGCAGAGCTCGCTGCAGGTGGACGTGGACGTCGTGGACTCGGCCCAGAAGGGCTCGCTGTTCGTCAACGGCAACGCGAACATCTCCACCGCCGGCGTCATCAACTCAGCGCTCACGCTGCGGATCCAGGGGTCCGAGGGTGTCCGGGAGCTCTCGTTCGCCTCCGGTCAGTCCTTCAGCCAGATGATCGCGGGCATCAACCAGCTCACCTCGCTCACCGGCGTCGAGGCCTCACTGATCGACCCGACTGATTCCTCGGTCGGCCTAGTCATCCGCTCGGCCAGCTACGGCGCGGACGAGTTCGTCTCCGTCGAACGCGTAGACGGGCCGACCGACCCGGCTGACGACGGCTTCAGCGCCTTCAAGTTCAACGCCAACGCGGACTTCCCCGCGCTCGACGGCACCTTCTCCTTCGCCGGCCCCAACCTCGTCACCGCCACCCGCGACGAAGGGCGAGACATCTCCGCCCTCATCAACGGCTCGCTCTCGACCGGGCGCGGGCTCGAGATCTCGATCAACTCCCCATCGCTGGGGCTCGAGTTGCTCATCGACGAGTCCTTCGCGACCGACCCCTCGCTGGGCACGGATACCTTCTATGTCACCGGCGGCGGGTCCAACTTCCAGATCGGGCCCGATATCACCGCCCAGCAGCAGGTCAGCTTCGGCATCCAGTCCGTCGCCGCCTCGCTGCTCGGGGGCACCCTCGTCAACGGGTCCGTGCAGACCATCTCAAGCCTCGAAAAGGGCAAGACCAACTCGATCGAAGAGTCCGTCCGCCGCGGCGACTTCACCGACGCCCAGGCGATCCTGGACACCGCGATCGACGAGGTCTCCATCCTCCGCGGGCGAATGGGCGCGTTCGAACGCAACGTCCTCGGCACCACCCAGCGGAGCCTGCAAACGCAGTTCGAGAACCTCACCTCGAGCCGCAGCCTGATCCGCGACGCCGACTTCGCGGCGGAGACCAGCCAGCTCACACGGGCTCAGATCCTTCAGAGCTCGGGCACCTCGGTGCTCTCGCTGGCAAACCAGCAGGCCCAGTCCGTGCTCCAGCTGCTCGGGTAACGTCCGAAAAGCGCAACACGAAGCAGTTTCTACGCCCGCGGGGACCATCCCCGCGGGCGTTTTTCTGCGCCCAGGACCCATCACACCGGGGCGGGGATGAAAAACCGCACAAATCGGGCACGCTCGCCTCAACCCCCAAGTCGGCGGCGCCGATTCAGTTGCGGCGTGCCCAGGACTGCACGCATGCGGTCTTTCCCGAACGGATTCGGGGGCCGACCCAGCCCCGGAGGGGCGAGCGACCCGGTTAGCGTGGGCGACCGGGTTGACGCACACCAAGTTGCGGGCTTTGGGCCGCACTCCGACGTTGTTTGAGAAGGATCTCCCCCATGAGTCGCATCAACACGAACATCCCCTCCCTGACGGCCCAGCGCGTGCTGGGTCAGAACAACTTCAAGCTCGGCACCGCGCTCGAGCGCCTCTCCACGGGTCTGCAGATCAGCCGTGGTAAGGACGACCCCGCCGGCCTGATCGCCAGCGAGAACCTCCGCTCCGAGCTCGCCGCGCTCAACTCGGCAATCGGCAACTCCGAGCGTGCCGACCAGGTCATCAACATTGCCGAAGGCGGCCTGCAGGAAATCAGCTCCATGCTGACCGAGCTGCAGGGCCTGCTCACGCAGTCCGCCAACGGCGCCGGCCTCTCGGATGAAGAGAAGGAAGCGAACCAGCTCCAGGTTGATTCGATCCTCCAGACCATCGACCGCCTGTCGAACTCCACGTCGTTCCAGGGCAAGAAGCTCCTCAACGGCACCTTCGACTACCAGGTCACCGGCGTGGCCTCCACGGTCACCGACTTCCAGATCAACGGTGCCAAGTTCGACGGCGCAAGCCAGTCGGTCGACGCGACCGTCACCCAGTCGGCTCAGAAGGCCGGTCTGTTCCTCAACCTCGGGGCCAGCGCCTCGGGCGGTGCGGGCACGATCGACCTCAACCTCGGCTCGGGCGAGTCCGCGTTCTCGATCGAGATCGTCGGCTCCCTCGGCTCGCGTGAGCTCAGCTTCGCCTCGACCCAGACGCTGACCCAGATCGCCGCCGCCGTCAACGCCTTCACCGAAGACACCGGCGTCGTCGCCTCCGTCTCGGGCTACGGCATCACGCTGTCCTCCTCGAACTTCGGCTCGGACGAGTACGTCTCGGTCAAGGTCACCGAGGGCGACCTGACGGACGGTTCGGGCGGTGCCGCGGGTGCCTTGGGCGTCTACCAGCTCGAGGCCACCAACTTCGCCGACGCTCAGGGGTCGGTCGCTTCCACCTTCGCCAACGCGTCCAACCCCGTCCGTGACGATGGCCAGGACATCGACGGCACGATCAACGGCGTCAAGGCGACCGGCGACGGCAAGGAACTGTCGATCAACACCGACTTCCTCGACGTCCAGTTCACCCTCGCCGATGCCACCTCCCAGTCCCTGGGCCAGGTCTCCGCGTTCACCATCACCGGTGGCGGTGCCGACTTCCAGCTCTCCTCGGACGTGACCATCGGCGGCAAGGTCGCCATCGGTCTCCAGGACGTCGCGACCCGCAAGCTCGGACGCTCCGACCTCGGGTTCCTCGACGAGCTCGGTCGCGGCAAGGAGTTCGCCGTCGACGGTGCAGACCCGGACCTGACCTCGGCCCAGAAGATCGTCGACCAGGCGATCAAGCAGGTCTCGACCACCCGCGGTCGTCTCGGCTCGTTCCAGAAGAACGTGATCGGCTCGACCACACGTGCCCTCGGCGTCACCGTCGAGAACACCGCGGCTGCCGAGAGTGCCATCCGTGATACCGACTTCGCTCAGGAGACCGCCAACCTGACGCGGAACCAGATCCTTGTTCAGGCCTCGACCAACGTCTTGAGCCTGGCGAACCAGCAGCCGCAGCAGGTCCTCGCCCTCCTCGGGTAAGACCAGCTCAGGCTCCTGATCATGGGAATCCTTCGAGACCCCGGCTCCCACGGCCGGGGTCTTCTTTTTTTGCCACGCCGCGGCGCCACGCTCGCCGATTGAGAACACGTGACCACAGCCCCCCGAACCACGCCCCGACGCGAGCCCAAGCCCGAGCTGCCGGTCGCGATGGGCGACGTGCTCCGAGCATTCCTCGCGTACCTCCGCGTCGAGTGCGGGCTGCGTCCCGCGTCGGTCGAGGCGTACCAACGCGACACCCGCGACCTCTTCTCCGACCTCTCCGGATCCGGCATCACCGACCCGGCCAGCGTCCAGCCGCAGGATCTCATCCGCCACATCCAGCACCTCTCGCGCGAGCGCGAGCACGCCCCCGCTACCGTCGCACGCCACATCGCGACCATCAAGGTGCTCTCGCGCTGGATGTACGCGACGGGTCGCGCCGAGACCGACCCGGCGACGCACCTCGACCAGCCCGCACGCTGGAAGCGCCTGCCCGACGTGCTCTCGCGCGCGCAGATGCGGGCACTCGTCGAAGCCCCCGCGCCGCCGCCCAAAGCCAAGCCCGGCACGGTGCCGCTCTGGGTGCGCGACAGGTCGATCCTCGAGCTGATGTACGCCTCGGGCCTGCGAGCCTCGGAAGTCGGCGCCATCGCGATGGGCGGCGTCAACCTCGACGCCCGCGAGCTCCGCGTGGAAGGGAAGGGGGGTCGCGTGCGCGTCGTCCCTCTGGGCGTACCCGCGGCGGACGCGCTGGACACCTACCTCCGCGAATGCCGCCCGGTCCTTATCACCGCCGAGCGCGCGCTCGAACGGCGCGACAAGGGACGCGTTTTTCTCACCCGCACCGGCCGCCCGATCGACCGCGTCCGCGTCTGGCAGCTCGTCAAGAAGCACGCGAAGACCGCGGGGCTCATCAACGTCCACCCGCACACGCTGCGTCACTCGTTCGCGACGCACCTGCTCGCCGGCGGCGCGGACCTCCGCGTCGTGCAGGATTTGCTCGGGCACGCCGACCTCTCGACCACGCAGATCTACACGCACGTGGATAGGACGGACCTGCGAAACACGGTCAAACGCTGCCACCCTCGCGGGTAGGGGGGTCGGCTAGACCACCCGCCCGATCGCCGCCACCATGCGCCGCACGGCCTCCCCCGAGTACGGGAAGAACAGCGACGGCTCGATCAACTCCAGCTCGCTCAGCGCGAGCGATCCGTCGTCGAGCTCCATGACATCGACCCGCGCGTAGAGCAGTCCCTTGGGCGCGGCACCGAGTGACATGGCCGCCAACGTGCGCTCCTCGGACGAGATCGCATCGCGGGCCTTGACGGACTCCTCGCCGTCGTGGAATCGCGGCGCCTTCTCGATGGCATGCGTGAGCTCGCCGTCGATCCAGACGAGCGCCCGCTCGCCGCCGTGCTCGACGCGCTTGAGGAACGGCTGCACGAGCATGTCGCGCCCCGCGAGCCACGTGCGCCAGTGCGCTTCTCCCGCAGCGGGATCGCCCGCGTGCACGCGCATCGCCCCGGCGGACCCCGCCCCGACCGCCGGCTTGATCACCGCGTCATCCCACCCGCACCGCGCGAGGACATCGCCCAGCGTGCGCGCGTCGCCGCGCTCGACCAGCTCGGTCGGCACGATCGGCACGCCCGCCCGCCCGAGCTCGAGCAGGTACCCCTTGTGGATGTTCCAGCGAACGACATCAGGCGCGTTGAGCAGGCGCGTCACCCCCGCCGCCCGCTCGCACCACGCGACGAACGCGTCCGGCTGATCGTGGTAGTCCCACGTCGCGCGAAGCACCGCGACATCGAACGCCCCCGGGTCGGCCTCCGGGTCGTTCCACGCGGGCGTGCGGGCATCGTGCCCCGCCTCGCGGAGGGCCCCGAGCAGGGGGGCCTCGTCGATGTCCGGCTCGGTCAGGGGGTCGCAATTGACCAGGGCGATCCGCATCGTCGTCTCCGAGGGGTTCGGGGGTCCGCTGAGGGCGGATCCTTGCCCCCTGCGGGCTCGGAAGCTGGGACACGGGGCGCGCCGGGCGGTATACTTGTTTCAGAGAAAATTGAAATCTCCGCCCCTGTGCGACCGAATCGAGCACCGATGCAGACGATCTACCAACCCCCCGCAGAGCACGCGAACCTGGACGCGACGGACCCCGGTCTGCTCGCCGCCGTCGCCCGCGGCGAGGCCCGCCTCACACCCGAGCAGGCCCTCGCCCTCCTCGAGCAGACCCCCACCTTCGAACTGGGCCGCTGGGCCGACGCCCGATGCCGCCAGGTCCACGGCGACCGCTTCCGCACCTACGTCATCGACCGCAACATCAACTACACCAACGTCTGCACCGCCAAGTGCACCTTCTGCGCCTTCCGCCGCGACGCGACCGACCACGACGCGTACACGCTCGAGTACGAACAACTCTTCGAGAAGATCGCCCAGCTCCGCAACATCGGCGGCACCCAGATCCTCATGCAGGGCGGCATGAACCCCGAGCTCGGGCTCGACTGGTACATCCAGCTTCTGCACGGCATCAAGGAACGCTTCCCGGGCATGCACGTGCACGGGTTCTCCCCGCCCGAGTTCATCGAGTTCGTCGACTTCTTCAACCCACCCGGCAAGAACCTCGAAGAGAAGCTCCGCTGGGTGATGGTGCGATTGCAACAAGCCGGGCTCGACTCGCTGCCCGGCGGCGGCGGCGAGATCTTCGCGCCCGCCGTGCGCCGCAAGATCGGCCTCGGCAAGTGCGACGCCGAGGCGTGGCTGACGACGATGTACGTCGCCCACTCGCTGGGCATGTACACAAGCGCGACGATGATGTTCGGGCACATCGAGGGGCACGCCGACCGCATCCACCACATGAAGCTCGTCCGCGACTGGCAGGACAAGGCCCTGCGCGACTTCGGCACGGGCGAAGCGCCGGTGGATGTCGCCAACGACCCGAGCATCGCCAAGCCCAGCACGGGCGGGCACTATGTGAGCTTCATTTCGTGGCCCTTCCAGCCCGACAACACCCCGCTGGGCCGCTGCCGCGAATGGCCGGCAGAGGGCGATGTCGAGCAGTATGGAGAACCGTTCCCAGGCGATGCCGTCGCCAAGCTCGACGGCTCGGGCACCAAGGACCTGCACCCGGAGTTCGGGCGCCGCCTCCGCCTCGCCGGCGCGACGAGCTACCTGCGCACCCAAGCCACCAGCCGCCTCTTCCTGGACAACATCTACTCGATCGGCTCGAGCTGGGTGACCATGGGCCCGCACATCGGGCAGGTCGCGTTGATGTTCGGCGCCAACGACATGGGCAGCGTGATGATGGAGGAGAACGTGGTCTCCGCCGCGGGCACGACGTACTGCCTCGACGAAGCCCTGCTCTGCCGCCTCATCCGCGAGAGCGGATTCACCCCCGCCCAACGCGACAACACGTACGACGTGCTGCGGATGCACACCGCCGACGATTCGCCCGACCTCCGCGTGACCGACTGGTCCCAGCACCGCGCCAAGAGCTTGCACAAGCAGGCCGAGGCGGAGCACAAGGCCGAGCTGACCGTCAGCGCCGGAAACTAGCGCGACGACGGCTCGGCTATCCTCAGGCCCATGTCCCTCCGCCTCGTCCAGGTTGTGCTCCCCCGCGGCAAGCAGGACGAACTGGCCGAGGCGCTCGGCGACATCGACTCGGACCGGTCCTGGACCGTCGAGACCAGCGAGGATCACCAGGTCACCAACATCGTCACCCGCGCTGACCAGTGCGAGGATCTGATCGAGGCGCTCTCGGACCGGTTCGAGGGCACCGAGCGGTTCCGCGTCACGCTCCAGGCCGCCGAGGCGACCTACCCCAAGCTGCCCGAGCCCGAGGACCTCGACGACGAACCGAAGGACAAGGACGACCCCGACAAGCTCAAGCCGCTGATCGGTCGCGTCTCGCGCGAGGAACTCGAAGAAGACCTCATCTACGACGGCAAGGTCACCCGCCTGTTCGTCACCATGACGGCCCTCTCCACTGTCGTCGCGTGCGTCGGGCTGATGAAAGATCAGCCCGCGATCGTCATCGGCGCCATGGTCATCGCCCCGCTGCTCGGGCCGAACATGGCCCTGGCGCTCGGCACCACCCTCGGCGACATCAAGCTCATCAAGCGGAGCCTGGTCGCCAACGGCGTCGGGATCGGCAGCGCGCTGGTGATGTCCGCCATCGTCGGCGTGATCGCCAACGTGAACTCCGAGAGCGCCGAGTTCGCCGCCCGTGCCAGCGTTGACTTTTACGACATCCCGCTCGCGCTGGCCGCGGGGGCCGCGGGCTCGCTCGCGGCGACGACCGGGGCGGCGTCCACCCTCGTGGGTGTGATGGTCGCCGTCGCGCTGCTCCCCCCCACCGCCGCCTGCGGCATGCTTGCCGGCTCGGGCGACTGGAAAGCCGCGTTCGGCGCGTTCCAGATGCTCATGATCAACGTCGTGGGCATCAACCTCGCCGCGACGGGCGTGTTCCTGCTCCAGGGCATCCGCCCGAATACGTGGTGGGACGCCGAGCGGGCCCGCAGCGCAAGCCGGCGGGCGTTGATCGTCTGGGCCGGGTTGCTCGCGGTGCTGACGGCGCTCGTGTTCATCTGGTGAGCAGCCGCCCACCGTGGCTCACCCCTGCGGCTTGCTCAGCTCGTCATACACCGCCCCGATCGCCCGCCCGCGGACCTGGGCGAACCCGAGTCCGACCATGAACGGGTATTCCTTCTCGAGCGCCTGCTCGCGCGTCACGCCCGCGTCGATCTCGCCCTGCACCGCCTCGATCAGCTGCTCGAGGTAGCGGATCTGCCCGTCGATGATCGAGCGATCCCCGACCGGCCCGTGCCCGGGGACGACGACCGTCTTCTCGTCGCACAACTCCCGTGCCCCGCGCAGGGACCGGACCCACCCCCGCGCCGTCACGCCGCCGTCGGGGTCGAAGTACGGGTGCAGCGCGTTGAACACCAGGTCGCCCGTGTGCACCACGTTCGCCTCGGCGAACCGGATCACCAGGTCGTTGTCTGTGTGCCCCGCGCCGAAGTGCCGGACCTCGCCCTCGACACCCTCGAAGGGCAGCGGGCCCGAGTCGCCCAGCTCCTCGCTCGGCTTCCAGTCGTCCGCGGCGAGGTCGTCGGCACGCGCCGCGAGCTCTTGGGCGACCCGCTGAAGCTCCCGGTTCGCCCCGTCGATGCGCCCGGCCTGCGCGGGCCCGTTCGCCGCCCACTCCTTGAACCGGTCCACCTGCGCGACGATCCGGTCGGCCGCGTTGCGGTGTGCCATGATCGGCCCCTGCCCGGCGAACCCGACGTTGCCCCCGGTGTGGTCGCCGTGGTGGTGCGTGTTGATCAGCGTGACCGGGACCCCCCCGCCGGCGAGCGCGAGCGCGTCGGCACGCAGCGCCGGGCCCACGAACGGGTACTTGGTATCGATCACGAGCACGCCGCCCTTGCCGACGCACGCGAGGACGTTCCCGCCCATGCGGGCGTGGACCGCCGCGAAGATGCCCGGGCGAACTTCTTCCCAGCCCAGGATGCGATCGGCCCTTGTCGCGAGCCCGCCGAGCCCAATCCGGGGCATGAAGACCCCCGCCGCCGCCGCCGCACCCGCCCATGCCATGAACTCTCGTCTGGTCGCCATGCTCGTCTCCTTGCCCCGAGGGTATCATCGGGCCCACCCGATCAGACTATTCCCCTCGGAGCGCGCAGAATGAAGGCCAACGAACTCAAGCCCGGCATGGCGGTCAACATGAACGGCAAGCTGTACGTCTGCACCAAAACCGACCACGTCAAGCCCGGCAAGGGCCCCGCGTACGTCCAGGGCAAGCTCCGAGCCATCGACGGCACCGGCACCGCCGAAAAACGCTTCAACTCCTCCGAGAACATCGAGGGCGCCACCCTCGACCGCCGGAACATGGAGTACCTCTACGCCGACGGCGACGGCGGGGGCACCTTCATGGACACCACCGACTACGACCAGGTCGATCTCAACAGCGACATCCTGGGCGACGCCCTCATGTACCTCGCCCCCAACGCCCAGTGCACCGTCATGTTCCACGAGGGCCGCCCCGTGCTCGTCGAGCTGCCCGCGTCCGTCGAGGTCACCATCGCCGAGACCACCCCGGGCATCAAGGGCGCGACCGCGACCAACCAGCTCAAGGAAGCGACCTGCGACACCGGGCTCAAGACCCGCGTGCCCCCGTTCATCACCGAGGGTGAGAAAGTCAAAGTGAGCACCGAGGACGGCTCGTACATGTCGCGCGTCAAGGAATCCTGAGCCGCGCCCATCTCCCGCGTGAAACGCTTTTCACACGACCCCTCTAGACTGTGCGCATGATGCGCAAGCTCTTTAAAGCACTCGCGGTCCTGATCGTCCTCGCCCTGGTCGTGGCGGGCGTGGGTTTCTATGTCATCACCCGGCCCGCGGTCTCGGACCGACTCACCCAGTACGTCGGCCAGCAGGTCGCGGGCATCGCGAACACCTATCTCGTCCCGGACCTCGCGTTCGACCGCGTGAAATTCGACCGCCCCTCGACCGTCACCCTCTCGGGCGTCACGCTCACCGCGCCCGACGGCACCCGCGTCATCGACCTGGACACGATGGTCGTCACGCTCGCCGAGCTGCCCGCCGAGGGCGAGCCGATCCGCATCGAGTCGATCAAGCTCTCCCAGGGCACCGTCACAATCGTTCGCGACCCGAGCACCGGCGACATCCGCGGGCTCGTCCCCATCGTCGAGCGCGGCGTCTCCGAGCAAGACGAGGCCGACGTGGAGGAGAACTTCCGCCTCTCCAACGTCCTCGTCCTCGAGCACGTCGAGATCACCGACGTCGATCTCTCCATCGACCTGGGCGACGGCTCGGGCCCGATGCGCCTCGACGGGTTCGAGCTCTCGCTGGACGTGAAAGAAGCCGCCGACGAGCCGGGGGCCCCCTCGGGCCCAGGGTGGTACGCCCTCGCGTTCACGTCCGGGCGCGCCCCCGGGCTCGAGCTCGACGTGGACGGGCGCCTGAACATTGATACGTTCGAGGCGTTCGTCCGCTCGTGCACCGGCACCATCGAACTCCAGGAAAGCACCTACGGCTCGCTCCCCGGGCGCCTCGCCGACGCGCTCCGCGCCCGCGATGCCCGCGGGCAACTCGAGTTCACCGCCTCGGGCTCGGTGCCACTGACCAACCCGGTCCGCGGCGCCGCGCTCGACCTGTCCGCAACGCTGACCGGGCTGAATCTCGCGTCGGGCGACTTCCGCCTGCCCATCGACCGCGCCACCGCCAGGGCCGACCTGTCCGCAGGCATCGCGACGATCTCGAACGTGCACGCCGAGATGATCAAGGGCACCGTCGACGCGCAGGGCGAGATCAACCTCGCCGCCACCGCCATGCCGACGGCCCTCTCGTGGACGCTCGACGCCCTCGACATCGAGGACCTGCTGACCGCCCAGGGCGCTGACGCGCCCGACCTCGCGGGCATCCTCTCGGGCGCCGGGTCCGCGACGACCAACCTCGCCGACCCGTCCGCCGCGCTCTCCGGCTCGGGCGAGATCCACCTGACCGACGGCCGCCTCGTCGCCGTCCCCGGGCTCACGCAGTTGGCCAAGGTCGCAAGCATCGCGGGCTTCGGGTCCGCGGCCGACAAGAACCACAGGGCAAACGCCGCGTACACGCTCACCCCCGCGGGCGTGCGGCTCGAAGAGTCAGAGATCATCACCAACGCGCTGGGGGCACGCGCGACCGGGCTGATCGGCTTCGACGCCACGCTCGATCTGTCTGTCAACGCGGGCCCGCTCGAGAAGGTCCAGGAGCTGCTCGGCGACGTCGGCAAGATCCTCGGCAAGGTCACCGACCAACTCGTCACCTACAAAGTCGGCGGCACCACCGCCGAGCCCAAGGTCAGCGTCGCGCCGCTGGGGATCGGCGGATGACCAAGCCACCCACGCTCATCCTCATCGGTCTCCGCGGCTCGGGCAAAACAACACTCGGCAAACGCCTCGCTGCCGAACTCGACCGCCCGTTCGTGGACCTCGACGACGAGACCGCCCGCCTGATGCACGCGCCGGACGCGGGCGCCGCGATCCGCGAGCACAGCCTCCGCGCCTTCCGCGCCGCCGAGACCCGCGCCCTCGCCGGCGTCCTCCGCGGCACCGGGCTCGTCCTCGCCCTCGGCGGCGGCACCCCCACCGCCCCGGGCGCGTCGGATCTGATCGCCGAAGAACAACGCCGGGCCCGGGTCCGCGTCGCCTACCTCCGAGCCTCGGCGACGACCCTCCGCGAACGCCTCGCGCAGGATCCCACCGACCGCCCCCCGCTGCTCGGCGGCGAAGACCCGCTCGCCGAGATCGAACGCGTCCTCGAACAACGCGACGTGCCGTACCGCACGCTCGCAAACGCGGTCATCGACGTGGACGGGCTCGACCCGGAACTCGCGTTCGCCGCGCTCCGCGACTGGGCAGATGACACCTGACGCCCGCTACTCCGCGTCCGCCGCCCGCACCGCAGCCCCGAACGCCCGGATCGCCCCGTGGTCCTTCACTCCCGGCGACGACTCCACCCCGCTGGACACATCGACCGCGTACGGACGCACCGCCGCGATCGCCGCGCCGACGTTGTCGGGCGACAGCCCGCCGGCGAGGATGATGGGCTTGTCGAACCCCTCGCCACGCGCCGCGCCGAGGTGCTCGGCCAACGCCGCCCAGTCCAGCGCGGTCCCCTCCCCGCCCTCGGACCCGTCGATGAGCACCGCGTCCACCTCGTCCACCGCGCCCCACCGGCGCAGCTGCGTGCCGATCGTCGCGCCGTCGTACCGGAACGCCTTGATGACGTTGGGCCCGCACGCGCGGACGGTCTTCTCGCTCTCGGTCCCGTGCAGCTGGTTCAGGTTCGTCGGGCACCGCTGCTCGAGCTCGCTGAACGCGTCCACGCTCAGGTCCCGCGTCACCGCGACCGTCTGCACCAAGGGCGGCAGCACCATCATGATCTCGAACGCCTCGTCCGGATCAATCAACCGGGGAGACCCGCTCGCGAAGATAAACCCGATCGCGTCCGCCCCCGCGGCCGCCGCGGCCTCGGCCGCGCCGTGGTCCCGGATCCCGCAGATCTTCACGCGCGTCCGCTCAAGCTGAAGATGCTCGCTCACGCGTTGCTCTCTTTCTGCGCGCCCATGAGCGCGTCGAGTTCCTGCTGCGCCAACCCCCGCAGGTCGGCGTCCTCATCCTGACCCGCCAACGCACGCAGCGACGACTCGGCCTCGCCCGCACGCCCGGTCCGCGCCCACAGCCGCGCCAGCAGCACGCCGATCATCCCCGCCTCCCGGTCGTCCGGGTACGCCGCCAGGAACCGCTCGTACGCCCCCGCAGCGTCCGCGTCCTCCCCCGCCTGCACGAACCGGGCCGCGATGTCGTACTGCGCCTTGCGGGCCAGCGTCCCCGCCCCGCCATCATCAGCGTGGTCCGCCACCAGCGACCTGTATGCCGCGCATGCCTCGGCGCCCTTGTCCTTTGCCAACAGCCGCGAGATCTCCGCCCGCCGCGCCGCGATCTCGTCGCGCGCCCGCGCTGTCGCGGACCCCATCATCGCCGGGCGTGCCTGCACCTTCTTGCGCGACCGCTCGGCCACCTCCGCCGCCGCCCGGAACTGACGCCTCCGGTGCGCCTGGCGGAACATCGAAAACAAGTCGTACGGCTCGCTCGGCGAGAACCGGAACGCCAGCAGCACGAACGCCACCCCGAACCCGAGCGCGTACCCGCCCAGGTGCGCCAGGTACGCCACGCCCGTGTCCGCCCCGATCCCCGTCGCCATGAGGTTCCACGCGATAGCGAACCCGATGAACCACCACGCCGGCACGCCGATGACCCCGAACCCCAAGATCCAAAAGCACCGGATCACCGTCCGCGGGAAGTACACCAGGAACGCGCCCGTCACCGCCGCGATCGCCCCCGACGCCCCCACCGCCGCGGTGTACCGCCACGCCTGGATCATCTCGACCCACTCGCGCTCGAACCCCGCGTGCAGCAGCCCCGCAGCGTACGCCCCGGCAACGTACAGCACCCCGAACCCGACCCGCCCGAGCCGGTCCTCCACCGGCGGCCCGAACACCCACAGGAACAGCATGTTCCCGCCCAGGTGGAGCAGCCCCGCGTGCAGCAGCGTGCTCGTGAACGGCTGCCACCACCGGAACCCGTCCCCACCGACCACCCAGAACGTGGTCCAGAGACGCTCGTGCAACTCCACGTCGGTGCGCTCAAGGAAGGCCATCGCCAGATACGCCACGACGGTCAGCACGACCAGCGCGGGCGTGACGATCGCCGAACGGCGCAGGCCCCGATCTGTCCCCAGGGGGATGAGCACGGGCGATGGTAGCGGACGCCCCGCACCCCCCGCGCGGGCCCGCGCCGGGCGGAAGTCGCCCGCCGGCGCCCCTACACTGCCCTCCGCCCCCCGCCGGGGGCATCGCCAACATCCCCCCACAGGAAGCCGGACCCATGAGCGAGTTTGTCAAGGGCCTCGAGGGCATCGTCGCCGCCCAGACCGAGATGTCGTACATCAACGGCGAGAAGGGCGTGCTCGAGTACGTCGGCATCCCCATCGGGGAGCTCAGCGCGCACTCGACCTTCGAGGAGACGGTCTTCCTGCTCTGGAACAGGCGCCTGCCCACCAAGGGCGAGCTCGCCGAGTTCACCGGGAACCTCCGCGACCGCTACAGCATGCCCGACGGCATCGCGTCCCGCGTCACCTCCGTGCCCAAGACCGCCGAGCCGATGCACGTCCTGCGGACCATGATCTCCGCGCTGGGCATGCACGACACCGACCCCAACGCGAACGACGCCGACAACGCCCGCGCCAAGTGCCTGAACATCCTGGGCCAGGCCCCCGCGATGGTCGCGGCGTTCGACCGCCACCGCCGCGGGCTGCCCGTCATCGAGCCCGACACCTCGCTGACCTTCGCCGAGAACTTCCTCTACATGCTCAACGGCGAGAAGCCGACCGAGACCATGGCCCGCGCCTTTGACATCTGCATGATCCTGCACGCCGACCACGGGCTCAACAACTCGACCTTCGCCGCCCGCGTCGTCATCTCGACGCTCTCGGACGTCTACTCCGCGCTCACCGCCGCGGTCGGCTCCCTCCGCGGCCCGCTGCACGGCGGGGCCAACGAGGGCGTCATGAAGATGCTCAACGAGGTCCCCTCGGTCGACGCCGTCGAGGACCACGTCATGGGCATGCTCAAGCGCAAGGACAAGATCATGGGCTTCGGGCACCGGGTCTACAAGGCCAAGGACCCCCGGGCCAAGGACCTGCAGGGGCTCGCTGAGCAGCTCGCCAAGGACACGGGCAACGAGGACCTGTTCGCCAAGAGCCACGCGATCGAGAAGATCATGGAGCGCGAGGTCGCCGCCAAGGGCATCTACCCCAACGTCGACTTCTACTCCGCGACGACGTACCACTGCATCGGGCTCCAGCTCGACCTGTTCACGCCGATGTTCGCGCTCTCGCGCCTTGCGGGCTGGTCCGGGCACATCCTCGAGCAGCTCGACGGCAACCGACTCTTCCGCCCGACCGCCGACTACATCGGACCCCACGCCGTCGCGTACACCCCGATCGAGAAGCGCTAACCCATGGCGCTCACCATCGCCATGCTCGCGCTGGGTCTCGTGGTCGCCCATTGGGTCGTCTCCGAGAAACGGTACAAGCGCGTCAAGCGGCGCCTCGCCGAGGCGCTCGACCGCTCGATGCTCGCCGTCCCCGAGGCGCTCGTCGCCCTCCGCGGGCCCTACATCGAGCAGTACGGCAAAGGCACCCGCCTCCCGCTGACCTTCCGCTCCCAGTTCGGCGAGGACATGGCCCTCGTCCAGCTCTTCGGCGGCCGCCGAGACGGCTTCTTCATCGAAGCCGGCGCCAACGACGGCCTCCGCTACTCCACCACCTACGCCCTCGAAGCGCTCGGGTGGGACGGCCTGCTCGTCGAGCCGATCCCCGCGCTCGCCGACCTCTGCCGCCAGCGCCGCCCGCACGCGACGGTCATCAACGCCGCCCTGGGCCGCAAGGGCTCGACGGGCACCGCCAAGTTCGTCGTTTACGAGCAGGGCGACTACGACCAATCCGAGGACCGCAAGGATCTCGCGTCGCACCTCGCCGAGGCGAACCCGGACTTCCGCAAGCCCAGCGCCCGCGGCGCATCCGAGATCGAGGTCAAGCTCACCACCGTCGATGCCCTGCTCGACGAGCACCCGCGTCAGGTCGACGTCGCGGTCATCGACGTCGAGGGCGGCGAGCTCGATCTCATCGACGGCTTCGACCTCGAACGCCACAAGCCCCGCGTCGTCATCATCGAGGACCACAACCTCATGCTCTCCGACGACCAGCGCCGCATCATCGAAGCCCGCGGCTACGAACAAGCCGGCACGCTCGGGTTCAACCGCTTCATGATCCACAAAAGCGAGACCGACCTGCTCGAGCGGGCCCGCGCCCTGCTCTGCCTGGATCAGGTCGAAGCAATCTGAGCCGACCCACCCCGGCGTGCGTTCCGCGCCAGCCGCCAACGCAGCTTCATCGGCACCGCCCACCCGTGCGCGCGGTAGATCGCGCGCAGCCGGTCCACCGGCTCGCCGCTCACGCCCCGCTTGGCCAGCTGGTTCAGCAGCCACCGCACCGTCTCGCGCCATCCCGCCGCGTCCGCGTCGTCGTACCACCGCTCGTGCAGCAGCACCACGTCGTCCACGCGCCGCACGAGCGTCTTGGGCCCGGACAAATTCTCACCGCTCACGAATTCCCGCCTCGCAAGCCCGATCGCGTCCGAGCACACCAAGGGCCCCACCCGGCACCCCTGGCGGATGAAATCGATGTCGTCCGAAATCGCCAGCCTCGAGTCGAACCGGCACCCGACTTCGAACACCCGCCGATGCACCAGCAGCCCCGTCGCCGTCCAGACGTGCTCGGGCGTGTGCACCCTCCCGGGTCGCACCGGGTCGCCCGCGCGGATGTCCGCCGCGTGCCGACGCGTCATCTCCCACCCGTCGTCGCGGAACTCGACCCGGTCGGAGACGACCAACGCCGCGCCCGTGCGAGCGCCCAGCGCCAGTGATTCCGAAATCCCCGGGCACAACAGGTCGTCGTGGTCGAGCATCACGGCCCACTCGGCCGCCCCGTCCTCGAGGAACCGCTCGGCACCCGTGTTGCGGGCCGAGGCCCCCCCGCCGTTGTCCTTGCGGACGCAATCCACCCGCGCCATCCCCGCCGCGTCGATCGCCCCGGCCAGCACCCCGCGCTGCACCCGCCGCGACCCGTCATCGACCACGATCACGCGCGCAACCTCGGGCACCGCCAGACAGCTCGCGACCGTCTCGCCCAGCCAGGCGTCGGCGTTGTACGCCGGGATGATGACACGCAGCTCGCCCATCGCGGGCATGGTAACGCACGGCGCCCGCCGGTCAGAACCCCATGCGGATGAGCATGTCCTCGAGGATCGACCGGCTCGCGGCTTCATCGCCCCCGGGCTGCACCTTCACCCACACCCGCGTCGCCCCGGGGATCTGGCGTGCGTCGACCTCGACCTTGCGGTGCAACCGTCGGCTGCCCGGCCGCCCGACCACCCGCCCACGCTGCCCGGTCGCCTGGGATGCGGTAATGGTGTGCCCGCGCCGCAGCAGCACCTGCTCGCCCGCCGCGACGACCGAGGGCACCGGCACGTTCGCCGGCAGATCGACCTCGACGTCCACCCCGTCGTACCGCGCCTCGAGCCCGGTCCGCCCCGCGGCGACGTACGTCGTCCGGTCCGCGCACCCGCCCAAGACAAGCCCGGCCACGACGACGCCCATCGCCAGCACGCGCCTTCCGGAGATCACAAGGGTTTGACGTTGTCGATCCATCGGTCCATGTCCAGATCGTCCGGGTCGAGCCTGCCCCGCCACTCTTCGAACGCCTCGGCCAGCACCGGATCCAGCGCGTCGTGCTCCAGCCCGTCGTCGATGCCCATGCCCACCGCCGCCGGAGAGGCTGGCCCCGGGTCCGCCGGGGGTTCCTCGGGCGCCGGAGGGAGGTTCACCGCGAGCCGCTCGCCGAGCACGCCCGGCTCGGGCGCGCGGGGCGTGCGCGCCCGCCGCGTCGGCTTCGGGGGGCTCGGATCTGGCGACGGTTCGGCCTTGGGTACCCGGTCCTCTTCCCGCAAAGCCGCGCGACGCTCGCTCGGCTCGAACCCAAACTCCCGCATCCAGTGCGCCACCGACCCTGAGTTCAACGGCACCTCGGTCGCGAACGCCGGACGGTCCGAGTGGTCCTGCCCCCGCGTATCCGCAGCCAGCGCCTTGAGGAACGTCCCGTTGCCGATCTGCTCCGCCTTGGCCGCCCGGGCCGCCCGGATGAGCCTCCGGTCCGAACTGACCATCAGGATCGCGATCCCCTTGGACCGTGCGAGCACGTCCTCGATCACGTCGTCGGCTTCTCGCCCCTTGCCCGAGAAGACCACTTCGGTCCGCCCGAGCCGCGTCCAGGCCATGCCCCCGGCGGTGTCGAGCAGGCCCGCCCGGTCCCACCCCGGGCCCGGTCGCCCGTCGCAGACCACCCGAGCCCGCCGCTTCCCGAACCGGGGCGACCGCTCGATCCACGAGATCAGCCCGGGCACATCAAGCCCCCGCTGGTCCCGGGGCAGACACCACCGGGCCCCGATCACGTTGTACGCGTCGATAAGGAGCACAAGCCCACCCTAAGCCAGCCGGAGCGTCCCCGCCCCAGACCTCCCCCCGTTTGACCCCGGGCGGGGACACGCCTTCAATAGCCCCCACTTCCCAAGGAGCTCCGATGGCCATCCGAATCAAGTCCCGCGGCGGCGAAAACGTCGAGCAGATGATGCGACGTTTCAAGAAGCTCTGCGAAAAAGAGGGGCTGACCAAGGACATCAAGCGCAAGGAATACTACGAGAAGCCCTCCGAGCGTAAGCGCCGGGCCGCTCGCAAGTCCGAGTCCCGCCGGGTCCGCGAGGCCTGATCCCGAACCCAACCGCCCACTCCGACGCCCGCATCTGCGGGCGTTTTTTTGTCCCCGGGGGCCTCGGCCGGCCGACGCTTCCAAGGACAACCGCTTTCGCTTCACAGACCAACCCGGCACCGGGGCCCAACCGCGAAAAACGCCCACACGAGGCGTAGACTCGCCCCCATTTTCGATCCCGCCGATCCCTGAGGGGGGGACGGCACCCCAACCGATGTGACGGCCCGAACGCGGCACCGGCGGTGCCCCGCCCCGCGTGCCGCGCCACACGACGAAAGGCTCCACGACATGAGCACGCTGCTCGCTCCGACGCTCGCCGACCTCGGCGCCATCTCGCCGGCGTATTACCTCGCCCCCGTGGGCGGCGTCATCGCCCTCATCATGGCGTTCTTCTTCTCACGCTCGGTCATGTCCAAGTCCGAGGGTGACGCGGAGATGATCCGCATCGCCGACGCCGTCCGCAACGGCGCCATGGCCTACCTGACGCGTCAGTACAAAGTCGTCTTCGGCGTCTTCGTCGTCCTCGTCGCCTTCATCGCCCTGCTCTGGTTCCTTGGGCTCCAGGAGAAGTGGGCCCTCATCGGTGTCCCCATCGCCGGCCTGTTCTCAGGTCTGTGCGGTTGGTTCGGCATGAAGATGGCCACCAACGCCAGCGCCCGCACCACCCACGCCTGCAAGAGCTCGCTCAACGAAGGCCTCACCGTCGCCTTCCGCTCGGGCGCCGTCATGGGCCTGGTCGTCGTCGGCTTCGCGATCATCGACGTCTCCGCCTGGTTCTTCATCTTCAACGCCTTCGGCGAGAAGCTCGGCATGTCCGGCGGGCTCATCGAGATCACCACCGTCATGCTCTCGTTCGGCATGGGCGCCTCCACGCAGGCCCTCTTCGCCCGCGTGGGCGGCGGCATCTACACCAAGGCCGCCGACGTCGGCGCTGACCTCGTCGGCAAGGTCGAAGCAGGAATCCCCGAAGACGACCCCCGCAACCCCGCCACCATCGCCGACAACGTCGGTGACAACGTCGGCGACGTCGCCGGCATGGGCGCCGACCTCTACGAGTCGTACTACGGCTCGATCCTCGCGACCATGGCCCTCGGCGCCGCCGCCGCCTTCACCATCGGGGGCGGCTCGGACGGCGCGCAGACCGGCTTCGCCATGAAGCTCGCCGCCGCCCCGCTCGCACTCGCGGGCCTGGGCATCTTCTGCTCGATCATCGGCATCTTCACCGTCAAGGCCAAGGAGAACGCCTCCTTCGCGCAGCTACTCAAGGGCCTGCACAAGGGCGTCTACATCGCCTCGGCACTCATCATCGCCGGCTCGCTCGGCCTGCTCTACTACCTCTTCAACGGCGAGAGCATGCTCGACGGCGTCACCACCTGGTGGCGTCTGGGCCTCTCGATCATCTCGGGCCTCATCGCCGGAAACGTCATCGCCGTCGCCACCGAGTACTACACCTCCTACGAGCACAAGCCCACCCAGCGCATCGCACACCAGGCCCTCACCGGCCCCGCGACCGTCATCATCGCGGGCATCGCCGAGGGCATGAAGTCCACCTGGGCCTCGCTGCTCACCGTCGTCATCGCGATCATCGCCGCCTTCGCCTTCGCCGGCGGCGGGGACAACTTCCTCATGGGCCTCTACGGCGTCGGCATCGCCGCCGTCGGCATGCTCTCAACCCTGGGCATCACGCTCGCCACCGACGCCTACGGCCCCATCGCCGACAACGCCGGCGGCAACGCCGAGATGACCGGCCAAGAGCCCTTCGTCCGCGAGCGCACCGACATGCTCGACTCGCTCGGCAACACCACCGCCGCGACCGGCAAGGGCTTCGCCATCGGCTCGGCCGCGCTCACCGCCCTCGCCCTCTTCGCCGCCTACATCCAGATCGTCCAGATCCAGATCGGCTCGCAGGCCGAGGCGTTCGAGGCCAAGGGTTCCTATGTCGCACCGGCCGGTGATACCGACGGCGTCTACGCGGTCTACGCGGGCCACCGCAAATTCGCCGTCGTCACCGGCGCCGGCGAAGACGGAACCAACCTCGTAGACGGCGGCATGTGGATGGCCACCTCCGGCGGGCACGGCCACAAGCCTGACCTCGCCAAGGGCGATGTCTTCGACGCCACGCCCGTCGGCGACGACGCCTACGCCATCGTGCACACAATCTCGCACGACGGGCACGACGACACCTACACCCTGACTCTCAAGTCGAGCAACAACGGATCAATCGCGGACATCCTCGCGTTCTACGACGTCTCGCTCGCCAACCCACGCCTCCTGGGTGGCATCTTCCTGGGCGTCCTCCTCGCCTTCCTGTTCTGTGCCCTGACCATGAACGCCGTCGGGCGTGCGGCCTACGCCATGATGGGCGAGTGCCGCCGCCAGTTCGGCAAGATGCGCGACGGCCTCCGCAAGCAGGGCATGTCCGAAGAGGACGTCGCCAACCCCGACAACTGGCCCATGCAGGGCCTCGACGTCGACGGCCACCACTACCCCGACTACGCCAACTGCGTCGCCATCTCGACCGCCGGCGCTCAGAAGGAAATGGTCATCCCGGCCATCCTCGCGATCGTCATCCCGATCGTCGTCGGACTCACGCTCAGCGTGCCCGGCGTCATGGGCCTGCTCGCCGGTGGCCTCACCTCCGGCTTCGCCGTCGCCGTCTTCATGGCCAACTCGGGCGGCGCCTGGGACAACGCCAAGAAGCTCCTCGAGTCCTTCGGCAAGACCACCGCCTCCGAGATGATCGCCGGCACCGGCAACTCGGCCAAGGTCCCCGCCGAGGTCAAGGACGCCATCATGGCCCGCGCCCAGGACATGGTCGCCGCCGGCAACGGCGACGCCATCGTCTACGGCAAGGGCTCCGACGACCACAAGGCCACCGTCGTCGGCGACACCGTCGGCGACCCCTTCAAGGACACCTCGGGCCCCGCCCTCAACATCCTCATCAAGCTCATCTCGATCGTCTCGGTCGTCTTCGCCGGGCTGGTCGTCGCCTACGGCCCCTACGTCGGCACCCTCCTCGGGCTCGAGTGATCGCCCCCTGAGGCACCACCCGCCCCGACAACCAACCTGACCCCACACGCCCGGGCACTCCGCCCGGGCGTTTTTCATACGCCCACAAAACGCCCCGCCTCACCCCATCGTCTTGACGATCCAGTCGATGTCCGCCGAGCGCGACCCGATCACCCGGTCGGCGAACCGCGCCAGGTCCCGCAGGTTCCGCTCGCTCGCGTTGTCCATGTCGTCGTCCACATCGATCAGCGGCTCGTCGATCCGGCAGTACCGCCGCTCCACCCCGGTGCTGGGCAGGATCTGCTGGCACTGATACGCGACCGAATCGGCCATCCCGTCCATCATCACGCTCAGCACCGGCCGCACCCACCCGGCGAGCCCCCACCCCCGCGCCTCGCCCAGACGGATCGGCCGGTTCGTGTGCCCCGTGCCCAACGACGCGACCACGACATCCGACATGGGCCTGTCGTACTTGGGCCCCACCGCCTCGGCGATCGCGCACATCGCCGGGTTGTTCGCGAACACCCCGCCATCGACCAGCGCGTAGTAGTCCTCCCTCGCCCCCTCGATCGCCCGGATCATCGCCGGCTCGAAGAACGTCGGCGCCGCCGACGTCGCCCGCGCGACGTCCCGCGCCAGGAAGTCGTACGCCTTCCCCCGCGCCTTCGCGTTGTGCGACTTGAAGAAGAACGTGTCCCGCCGCTCGATCGCGTACGACGTCACAAGAACGTCCGTCAGCGCCTCCGACAGAATCGCCTCGCCGAAGTATTCCTCGAGCGTCTCCTCGATCCCCCGCGACGGGTACCGCTCGTCGAGCACGTCCGCAATAAACGCCGCCCCGGGCAGCTTCCGCCACAGCGGGCGCGGGAAGATCCGCTCGCCCTCCCGGTGGTACAGATCCACCAGATCCGACGCCGCGTACTTGGGCGCACCGCCCCGCCCCGGCGCCGTCAGCCCCAGCGTCAGGATCCCCCCCGTCGACGTGCCCGCGATCAGGTCAAACATCGACGCGATCGGCGTGCCCGAGCGCTTCTCGACCTCCGCGAGAATCATCGCGGGGATCAGCCCGCGGATGCCCCCGCCATCGATCGACAGCACCCGGAACGGCCGAGACGATTTTCGCGACGCCGTCCTCTTCCCGGCTTTCTTCGTCGTCTTCTTTGTTGTCTTCTTAGTGGCTCGTTTCGATGTTGATTTCTTCGCCATGGGGTCCCTCCACGCGGCGCACACCACGCGCCGACCTTGAAGGTATCGCCGGCTCGCCCGCCCGCCGCGACGAAGTCACAAAGCCCTCGCGCAACCTCGCGGATGTGCCCGAAAGTGCGCGCACGCCACAGATCTCGCGCGCCGCTCGTCCTCCCCCGAGCCCCTTTCGCGTGCCCGCGGTAGACTCGCGCCATGCACCCCCTCCTCATCTTCGCCCTCGCGACGCTCTTCTCGCTCCTTGCCGGCGCGGCCCTGTGCCACCTCATCCCCCGCTTGGGCCCCCCCGGTCGGGCGCTCTCGGCCTGGCTCTCGCGCGGCGTCGGGCTGGACCTCGCCATCGCCTACTTCACCGTCATCCCCCTCATCGCCGGCCCCGTCGCCGGCGCCCGCGCGTTCGACGCCTGGTGGGGCTGGCTCGCCGGGCTGGGTGTCGCCGTCGCCGTCATGGTGCTCACCGTCTGCATCTGGACGCCCCTGCACGAGCTCGCCCACCCCAAAGCCCGCAAGGGCCCCCGCCTGGTCAAGTCCATCAACCGCAACGTCGGCGCGGCGCGCAACCACAGCGCCGTCTGGATCACCGCGCTCGCCGTCCCACTGTTCGCGATGGTGCGGCTCGCCGAGTGGATCGTCTACCCCCCGCTCACCTGGCTCATCCGCCTGCCCAAGTACAACTCCGCCGAGTGGGTCAACATCTCTCGCTACAAGTTCGACGGGCTCGTCGGGCACGACCTGATCTGGTGTCTCTACTGCGATTGGATGACCGGCGTCTGGTCGCTGGGCACCGAGATGCTCCGCAACGTCGAGAGCTTCTGGTGCCCGATCCGGTTCGACTCGTCCAAGAAGTGCGCCAACTGCCGCATCGACTTCCCCGACGTGGACAACGGCTGGGCCCCCGCCGACGCCACCATCGCCGACGCCGCCGCCGTCATCGACGCGAAGTACCCCGGCCCCAACAACACGAACCCCTGGTTCGGGCACCCGGCGCGTCTGACCGTCGAAGGCAAGCCCGCCGACGGCTGACGCTCAGCGCCCGCCCAACTCGCCCCACCGCGGGCACGTCATCAGGTGGTCGTTCACCATCCCGCACGCCTGCATGAACGCGTAGCACGTCGTCGGGCCGACAAACCGGAACCCGCGTTTCTTCAGGTCCTTGCTCATCGCCCGAGACGCGTCCGTCTCCGCCGGCACGCCCCGCAGCGCCCTCGCCCGGTTCACCACCGGATCGCCCCCGACGAACGACCACAGGTGCGCGCCCAGCGACCCGAACTCCTCGCGCACCGCCCGCGTCGCGCGCGCATTGGAGACGATCGACTCAAGCTTGCCCCGGTGCCGGATCAGCCCCGCGTCGGTCATCCGCGCATCGATGTCGCGGGGCGTCATCCGCGCCACCTGATCGGCGTCGAACCCGAAGAACCGCTCCCGGTACCGCCCGCGCTTCCGCAGCACCGTGATCCAGCTCAGCCCTGCCTGCTGCCCCTCGAGACACAGCATCTCGAACAGCCGAGCCTCGTCGTACGCCGGCACGCCCCACTCCTCGTCGTGGTACGCGACGTACACCGGATCATCCCCGCACCACGGGCACCGATCGCCAGCCGAGCCTGCCACCACCGCTCACCCCGCGCTCAGCCGCCGACGCACGTCCCGCGCCCGCGTGTCGCCCGCCTCGGTCAGCACCGCCAGGTACATCGCCCCGACCCGGTACCAGTTGCTCCCCGTCCGGAACGCCCCGCCCATCTGCGAGGGCCGCGTCATCCTCGCCCACGCCCGCTCGTAGAGCCCGGGGAGCTCACCGACCTTCCCCTCGGCCCGCAGCGACCGCTCCATCGCCATAAACGCGCTGATCACCACCGGCGTGTCGTTCGCGTACCGATCCACCACCTCCGTCCGCAGCGACCACGCCTTGGCCTTGTCTCCCTGCTCCTCGGCGTCCTGCGCCTGCTCCAAACGGATCCGCGCCGCGACGTCCTTCCGCTCGTCAAACTTCGAGTACGCCCAATCCCAAAGCCGCTGCCGCTCGGCCGCGTCCGGGCGCACCACGATCATGTTCGTCAGCACCCCCACCGCGAACGCCGGGTAGTCATCCCCGCACAGCCGCTCGAGCGAGTTCGCCCACGCGCGCGTCTGCGCCGCGTCCAGCTCGCCCGTCCCCGCCAGGTCCGCCAGCAACAGCCACCCGTCCACGTACGTCGGGCACCCGCGGAGCCCAAGCTCGAGCAGCTCGAGCCGGTCCTCCGACGACCGCGTCCGCGCCGTCCGACGCATCGGCCTCCCCTTGCCCAGCGCCTCAAGCTCGCCCTCGATCGGGCTCACCGTCCACAGCCGCACCGCGCTCGCCGCCGCCACCGCGTCCCACCGGTCCTCGTCGGGCTCGGACAAAAACCCTGCAAGCAACGCCACCTCCGAATCCGGCCGCATCTCGTCGCGGTGCGGCACCCACACCGCACCCTCCACCTGCTCGTACGCGTCGTACCGCCCGCTCTCCATGTTCCACGCGACCCGCCGCCCGCGCCCCTCGACAAACCCGACCCAGCAGTGCCCGACGTCCGCCCCCCGCGCGCTCACCGTCACCGTCGGCACGCCAAGCGCCTTGCCCACGTTCGACGCGAAATACGCCTGGTCCACGCACACCCCGCCGTGCTGCAGGATCGCCCGCAGCGAATACTCGCCCGACTCGGTCAGCTTCTTCGGCGCCCCGCGCGCAAAGTGCTCCGTGTCGTAGCTGATCTCGAAGAACCGCGACCCGATCCGCGGCTGACCTTGGTACCGGTCCAGCGCCCACTCCATCTCCTCGATCGACTCGGTCGCGTCCACCACAAACGCCAACGCCTCAACCGGCTGCCGCGCCGGGGGCGTGGACAGCCGCCGCTCGTTCCGCGCCAGAAACGCGAACAGCTCGAGCGGGTCGGGCCCGGTCACCGAGTTCTCGTTCATCCGCTTGGTGATCCGGTCGGGGCGGTCGTGCACCAGCGCCGTCGCCGCCGCCAGCGCGGGCAACCGCCCCACATCCGCGGCGTACTTCTCGATCAGCTCGAGCAGGCGCCGGACCGCCCACTCCTCGTCGTCCTCCTGCTCGCTCCAGGCAAACAGGAAGTGCGCGCTCAGGCCCGGGTCGTTCACCATCGCCGCGACAAACGCCTTGTCCTGGTCTTCACCCGCGAGCCGGGCCAGCCGGAACAACCGCCGCCCGCGCTCAGCTTCGCGCAGCGCGTCGATGTCCCGGTTCGAGCACCACGCGGCCGACCGGTCCACGAGCTCGCGGCACGCAAGCTCCGCCGCGTACCAATCGCCCGAAGCCTGCGCCTCTTCGAGGATCTTCGCCCGTTCCTCGACCACCGCCTGCGCCATGGGCGACAGCCGCGGCGCCCGCTGCGCCTGCGCTTCAGCACCGACCATCATCAAACCCAACGCCAACGCCGCGCGCCAATGCCGTGTCATGCCGGGATCCCCCGCTCTGTCTGCGTGTGTTTGTCCGCGCCGCCCGCGAGTTTCCGCAGCCGGCCGATCTCGGAGAGGTCCACGTTCCCGCCCGAGACGATCACACCGATCTTCGCCCCGATCGCCTCCCCCGCCCGCGCCTCGCGCACCGCCCCGGCCAGCCCGAGCACCCCGCTCGGCTCGATCACCAGCTTCATCCGCTCCATGCATAGCAGCACCAGCCGCGCAAGCTCCGCGTCGCCCACCGTCATCATCCGCGAAACACGCTCCAAAATGATCGGCAGCGTGTACCGCCCCGTGTAGGGCGTCCGCGCCCCGTCCGCGATCGTGTCC
>BQJQ01000002.1 GCA_021604785.1 Phycisphaeraceae bacterium | reverse complement strand
GGCATGCCAATGTGCGGGGGCGGATTCTGGCCCGTGACGCGGGTGCTGCGGGGCGGCTCGATGGGGTTCGGGTGGCGGTCGTGCTCGACGACATCCGAACGACGGGGGCGACGTTGAGCGTGTCGTGCGGGGCGGTTAGGCCGCTTTTGAGCGCCGGGGCAGAGGGCTGGGGCGAGGGCGCGGAGCGGGTGTGGGCGGCGGCGGCGGCGGTGACGCCCGATGCGCAGCGACGGCGCGAAAAGGGTCAAAAAACGGGCCCGAGATGAGCCGCGCGGGTCGAAAAATTTGAGTCGGCTTTGACCCCGCGGAGGTGGGTGCTACGATCTCTCTCGCCGCTTCTCGGAGCGGTGAACGACGTGAACCGCATCCGGATTGGATCGCAGGCACGCCCTCCTTTGGCAAGTGAACAGCTGGGTCCACCGCGAGAATGTGCGGTCGTGACAACCGGTGCATACCGGGCTCCCTGGCGGGAGCGGTCATGGTCGATCAATAGCTGGGTGAAGAGGTTTCACAGCCTCGGATCTCGTCTCACATTCTTGTGCAAGTGGATGTGCCCTCTGGGTCGTATCTTCACGGATGCGGCTTGGAAAACATGAACACTTTGAGTGTTGAGATAGAACCCCGGGTTTTTAGTCGGACCCGGGGGTGCGGCGGTTCCTCTTCGGAGAGATCGTTCGCATAATGACCGGCCCCGTTACGCCCTGTAAAAGCAGGAACGAACGGGGAAGCCGGATCACTTCGTTTGACGTTTTCGGCGTACGTTTCGGCGTGCGTCGTAACACAAGCATCAATTGAAGAGTTTGATCCTGGCTCAGATTGAACGCTGGCGGCATGGTTAAAACATGCAAGTTGCACGATTGAAAGTGGCGAAAGGGCGAGTAATGCGATCGAATGTGCCCCGAGGTGGGGGATAGCGTCGGGAAACTGACGGTAATACCCCATGTCCTCTACGGAGAAAAGGTTTACCGCCTTGGGAGCAGCGATCGTCCTATCAGCTTGTTGGTGAGGTAACGGCTCACCAAGGCGAAGACGGGTAGCGGGTGTGAGAGCATGACCCGCCGCATCGGAACTGAGACACTGTCCGGACTCCTACGGGAGGCTGCAGTAACGAATCTTCCGCAATGGGCGAAAGCCTGACGGAGCAATGCCGCGTGTGGGATGAAGCGTCTTCGACGTGTAAACCACTGTCAGGGAATAGAAACACTGATCATTCCCAAAGGAAGGGCCGGCTAATTCCGTGCCAGCAGCCGCGGTAATACGGAAGGCCCGAGCGTTAATCGGAATCACTGGGCTTAAAGGGTGCGCAGGCGGACTCGTAGGCATCTCGTGAAATCCCACAGCTCAACTGTGGAACAGCGGGGTGAACCACGAGTCTTGAGGCAGGTAGGGGCTGATGGAACCATGGGTGGAGCGGTGAAATGCGTAGATATCCATGGGAACGCCAATGGCGAAGGCAGTCAGCTGGGCCTGTTCTGACGCTCAGGCACGAAAGCGTGGGGAGCGAACGGGATTAGATACCCCGGTAGTCCACGCCGTAAACGATGCGCACTAGGTCGGGGCGGCTTTCACGTCGTCCCGGCCGAAGGTAAACTGATTAGTGCGCCGCCTGGGGAGTACGGTCGCAAGGCTAAAACTCAAAGGAATTGACGGGGGCTCACACAAGCGGTGGAGCATGTTGCTTAATTCGAGGCAACGCGAAGAACCTTACCAGGGTTTGACATGCATGGATTAACCTTTCGAAAGATAGGCCACGCCCTTTGGGTGGAACATGCACAGGTGCTGCATGGCTGTCGTCAGCTCGTGCTGTGAAGTGTCGGGTTAAGTCCCTTAACGAGCGCAACCCCTATCGTTAGTTACTAACGCGTTTTGGCGAGTACTCTAGCGAGACTGCCGGTGTCAAACCGGAGGAAGGTGGGGATGACGTCAAGTCCTCATGGCCTTTATGCCCTGGGATGCAAACGTGCTACAATGGCATGGACAAAGCGAAGCAAGACCGCGAGGTGGAGCAAATCGCAAAAACCATGCCCCAGTTCGGATAGCAGGCTGCAATTCGCCTGCTTGAAGCCGGAATCGCTAGTAATCGCGTATCAGCTACGACGCGGTGAATACGTTCCTGAGCCTTGTACACACCGCCCGTCACGTCATGGAAGCTGGCAGCGCCCGAAGTCACATCGTTTCAGGTGTGCCTACGGCGAGGCTGGTGACTGGGACGAAGTCGTAACAAGGTAGCCGTAGGAGAACCTGCGGCTGGATCACCTCCTTTCTAAGGGATTTCCTTAGACTCGAGTGTTGGTAACTCATACCGAGAAGCCACGGGGAGCGATCCCCCTCGAGACTGTGAACGCAATCTCGCCCGCTTCGGCGGATATCTGATCGGCAACGATCAGACAAGTTGGACCCAGCTGTTCTATTGCCAAGGCATTCAAACGCCCGGCTCTTCGGAGTCGGGCGTTTTTCATGCGCGCCGTTCTACTACACGCCCGCGGCGCCTCGCTCGCCTGGCCTGCCCGGAGGGTCAAGGCTTTGGGGTGGTGGCCCATTCCGGGATCTCGACGCGCCCGATCTCGATGTCGTGGGCCCAGAACGCCGGGCGGGGCTCGCCGTTGGCGGCCTCCCACGCGACGGCACTGGCAGCCACGCGTGGGTCGAACCGGAGCACGAGCGTCGCCTCGGGACCAAACCCCCGGAGCGTCTCAAGATCATCCCGGTGGACGTACCCCGGCTTTCGGTGCGAGCCCCAGACATGCCCAGCAGACTCCACGTGGGCGAGCCGGTACGGCGGGCCCTCGTAGTAGGACCTGAGCTCGATCTCGCGGCCGTCGTCCCCGCGTAGCACCATCTTCACGGCGAACGCGTGCGGGTACTCGGTTCCGGGCGCCCTGGCGTCGAACTCGGCAATGACCGGCGCATCGAGCCGTTCGCGCCGATCTCGCGCCACGAACTCGAGTTCTGTCTCGGCCCAGATCTCGGCGACTGCGGCGTCCAGGTTCGGGTCGTCGATAACGTCGTACAACTCGGCGTAGTCGCCGTGCACCGTCAGTGCCGCCTCGACGGTGACATCGGCGGCATCGACCACGACGCTCATCCGTGTCGATCGGGCGACGTGGACCCGCCAGGTCGTTTCGAGCGTGTATGAGCCCGGCTCGAGCCCGTCGAGTACCACACCGATGCGGGCTAGCGGCGCCTGCACGCCCGGGGTGCGTGTGTAGGGCGCGTAGAACATGCACAGGCGAGCACCGGGCGGGGGCGGCGCATCGGCGCTCGTGGTCTCGACCGCGGTCAGCTGAAACATGGACAGCGAGTCCTCGGGCGATCCCCTTCCGTACTCACGCTCGTAGAACGCGGACCAATCCCAGATCGCGACGGGGTGGCCGTCGATTGCGGCGTCGAGGAGCTCGAAGATGTAGACCGGGTCGCTCGCGGGGCGCTCGGCGAGCCGGCGGTCCCGCGGCATCCTCTGGACGGCGTACCACGGCCGGGGATAGTCCCGGTGTTCGACGTCCGCTTCGGGATCGACGATCCATACGAGATTCGAGCGTGGAGAGAGTCCACCGAGCACGGCCTGGGCGTAGCTCATGAATTGCTCGTCCGTGGTGTGGCCCTTGAGGTCCGCGATGGTGAAGAGGTCGCCCCAGAGGGTGTTCCACGGGCGGCCGGGGTCCGCCTGGATCTCGAGCGCGAGCTCGGCAAATCGCCCCCACTGCGCTGCTGTGAGCGTGCCCGTGTTCGCGCGACGCTCGATCTCTGCGAGCGCGGGTGATGTCGGCGTGCCCGGTGAGAGTTGCGCCTCGATCGTCAGCATGGAGAACGGGCGCCATCGGTAGGAGGACCCCCCTGTGAGCGCAGCGGCCCACGGGTGGAGCGCGGCGCCGATGAAAAAAAGAGCGGCGCCGGCAATGATCCAGGCGGTGCGTCGGGCGCGAAGGCCGGACGTGACGGCGTCGCCAACGCCAAGCCCGGTGCCGCACTCGGGGCACCGGTGGCTCCAGATCGGGTCTGGCAGCCCGCTGAGCTCGAACCGGCAAGCGGCGCAGTGCGGGGCGCTGCTCACACGTTTGCCTCGGATGCCCAGTGCGAGCAGAGCGAGCCCGATGAGCACGACGGTCGTCGCGAGGGTGAGCATGCGGCACACCTCCCCGGGCGGCACCGAGCGATGGGTTCAGGACTCGGGAAGAATGACCTTCTCGTGGCGGATGATCTCGCCGGTCACCCAGTACACCACGTCCTCCGCGATGTTGCACATCAGGTCACCCACGCGTTCGAGCTCGCGCCCGACGCGGTACATCCACAGCCCGGCCTCGGCCTGCTCCGGGTGACGCCCGATCATCTCGTGGATCTCGCTGAACAGTCTCTTGTCGAGCGCGTCGATCACCTCGTCGGCCACGACCAGCTCGCGCGCGCTCTGCGCGTCCTGGTCCAGCACGGCTCGCAGCAGGCGGTGGCAGAGCACGGGCAGACGCTCGCCGAGCTCGGTGAGCGAGCGGGGCCACGCGGGCAGGTTCTCGAGCTCGGCCAGTCGGTAGGTGATCTTGGCGATCGAGGCGGCGTGGTCCGCGACGCGCTCGATGTCGGTGTTCACCTTGAGACAGAACGTGATGAAGCGGAAGTCGGTGCCGAAGGGGTGGCGGAGGGTGAGCAGGCGGAGGCACTCGGCTTCGATCTTGACCTCTTCGATGTCCACCTTCTTCTCGCCGCGGCGGACCTCGCGGGCGGTCTCGACATCGAGCATCCACATCGCGCGCAGGGACGTTTCAAGCATGTCCACGGCGGTGGTCGCTTCGCGGATGATGCGCCGGCGCAGCTGCCCAAGCTCGCGGTCGATGCTCAACGGTACCGCGGCGGCGGGCAGAGATTCGGGGGGTGTGTCGGGTTGCTCGGGCATGGCGCCGGTCCGTGGCGCGCGGTCGGGCGCGGTCCGCTGGGGAGCTCTGGCCGGGTTCGCCCGGTCACAACAATCCAGTTTACGGGATTGCTGCGTGAGAGCATATTCCCTTTTCTGCGAGTGGGTTAGCCCACGGGCACGGCGGGGTTGAATCCGAGACGCTGGGGGAGCACGCGGAGCAGGCTCTCGGGCTCGAGGTATGCTTTGGGCGGGGACCAGTAGACCTCGGCGAGGGCCAGGCCCGATGGCGTGCGGGCGTTGGTCGCGGCCAACTCGGCCCCCACTACCCGGACATCGCTCTTGCCGGTGTTCATCGTGTGGGCGACGTCGTCGGGTCGCTCGGTGAGCAGGACGATGCGCTCGCCGCGCTTGGCGACGGTGCGGACGGCGACGGCCCGGGCCGCCGCGGCGACGCGCGAGAGGGCGAACAGACGCAGGGCGGCCGGCGGGAGGGCGCCGTACGCGCTCACAAGGTCCGCCTCGGCGGTCTCGAAGTCCGTCGGCGTGCGCGACTGCGCAAGCCGGCGGTAGGCCTCGAGTCGGCGCGCGTCGGACGGGATGTAGGCCCGCGGGAAGACGCCGGTGATGCCCAGGTCGACGGACACGTGCTCGATGGGCTCGGCGGTGTCGGGCTCGGCCAACTCGTGCACGGCGCGGTCGAGCAGGCGGCAGAACATGTCGTAGCCCACCGCCGCGATGTGCCCGGATTGCTCGGGCCCGAGCAGGTTGCCCGCGCCGCGGATCTCCAGGTCGCGCATCGCGATGCGGAAGCCGGCGCCGAGCATGGTGAACTGCTCGATTGCTTTGAGCCGCTTCTGGGCGACCTCTTTAATCGGGCGCGTCTCGGGCAGCAGCAGGTAGCAGTACGCCCGGTGCTTGAAGCGCCCGACGCGCCCGCGGAGCTGGTGGAGCTCGGCAAGCCCGAACCGGTCGGCGTCGGCGATGATCATGGTGTTGGCGGTCGGGATGTCGATGCCCGACTCGATGATGGTGGTGCTCACCAGCACGTCCGCCTGGCGGCGCATGAACTTGAGCATGACCTCTTCGAGCTCGCGCGGCTGCATCTGCCCGTGCCCGTAGACAACACGGGCGTCGGGGACCATCCGGGCCACATCGTCGGCGACGGTCTGGATGTTGTGCACGCGGTTATGAACGTAAAAGACCTGGCCCTCGCGGGAGAGCTCACGCTCGATGGCGCGTTTGACACGGTGCTCGTTGTACGGCAGCACCTCGGTCACGATCGCGCGTCGGTCCGCGGGGGGCGTGGTGAGGCTGGAGATATCGCGGAGCCCGAGCATCGCCATGTGCAGCGTGCGGGGGATGGGCGTGGCGCTGAGGGTGAGCACGTCCACCGTGACGCGGAGCTGCAGGAGGCGTTCCTTGTGCTCGACGCCGAAGCGTTGTTCTTCGTCCACGATAACGACGCCGAGGTCGGCGAACTTGACGTCCTTGGAGAGCAGGCGGTGGGTGCCGATGACGATGTCGATCTCGCCTTTGCGGAGGGCCTTGAGCGTCGCGTTGATCTGCTTGGTCGTTTTGAACCGGCTGAGCGATTCGACCTTGAACGGGTAGTCGGCGAAGCGGTCGCGGAACGTCTGTTCGTGCTGCTCGGCGAGGACCGTTGTGGGCACGAGGACGGCGACCTGCTTGCCGAACTCGACGGCCTTGAAGGCGGCGCGGATGGCGAGCTCGGTCTTGCCGAAGCCGACGTCGCCGCAGAGGAGGCGGTCCATCGGGCGGGGCGATTGCATGTCGCGTTTGATCTCGGCGATCGCCGCGAGCTGGTCCTCGGTCTCCTGGTACGGGAACTCGTCCTCGAACTCGCGCTGCCAGGTGGTGTCGGCGGGGTATTGGACGCCGGGGATGGCCTCGCGGGCGGCGCGGACCCGGAGCAGCTCTGAGGCGAGGTCACGGACGGATTCTGCGACTCTCGCCTTTTGGGCTTTCCATTTGGTGCCGCCGATGGTTGAGAGTGGCGGGGCGCCCTTGAACCCGCCGACGTAGCGCTGGACGAGGTCGATCTGGCGGCAGGGGACGTGGAGCCTCGCCTTGCGCGCGAACTCGAGTGTCAGGTACTCCTCGGCAGGCTCGTTTGAGGCTTGTTTTTTCGTGCCCGGGCGGATGGTGGTGAGCTCGAGAAACTTGGCGATGCCGTGCTCGGCGTGGACGACGTAGTCGCCGGGCTTGATGTCCAGGAATGTGTCCATCGCCCGCCCGGCGCGGACGCGGCCGGACCGGCGCCGGACCTCGAAGCGCCCGAGCAATTCCGAGTAAGGGACCAACACAGCGCGGGAGCCGTCCGCCTCGTTCGTCCACGCGAACCCGCGGTGGGCGTACCGCACCGTGGACCCGATCGCGGCGTCCGGCGCGTGCTGGGCGACCAGCTCGGCGAGGCGGGACTGCTCGCCCTCGTTGGCGCACGCGACGAGCACGCGCGCCGATGCGGCCATCGTGCCCAGCTCCCCCACCGCTTGCCCCGCGTCTCGCTCGAACGTCGGCAGCGGCTCGGCGGGCAGGGCGACCCGGACGTCCGCGACGGCGGTACCGCCGCTGAACTGGTTGATCTCCGCCAGCGCGTGGGTGCGCTCCTCGAGCAGCTTGAGCACCCGCGGCGGGCCGGCGAGCCCGGACGCGTCCGCCGCCCGCGAGTAGTACCCGCGCCCCTGCTCGATGATCTCCATCGTCTCGGCGAGGATCGCGATCGTTTCGGAGGAGATCAGCTCGAGCAGGTTCACCGTGCCGGCGTCGGACGCGACCAGCGCCTCGTCCACCGCGACGAGTTCGACGCGGTCGAGGCGCCGGTCCGAGCCCATGGTGTCGAGGTCGATCTCGGTGAGGCGGTCGAGCTCATCGCCGAAGAAGTCGAGACGGACAGGCCCGGTGGCGCCGACCGAGGGGGCGAAGACGTCGAGGATCCCGCCGCGGCGGGCGAAGTCGCCGGGTTCCTCGATCGCCTCGACGCGCCGGTAGCCGGCGGTGTCGAGCCAGCGGCCCAGCTCGTCGGGGTCGAGGGTCTGCCCCGGCTTGACGACGCGCGAGAGGGCGTCGAGCGCGTCCGGGCGGGGCACGCCCTGCATTAGCGCAGCGATCGGGGCGACGAGCACCCGCGCCGGCTCGCCCGACGCGATCGAGCGGACGACGCCCAGCCGCTCGGCGAACGACTCGACGTGCACGCCCGCCTCGCCGGGGGTCAGTTCGAGCGCGGGGAACCGGGCGGCGACGCCCGCACCAAGCCACGCGTCGAGCTCGTCCACTGCTTCGTCGGCGTCGTCGAGGTGCGCGACGACGAGAAGGATCGGATGGTCGAGGGATTGCCCGAGGGCCCCCACCGTGAACGCGGTCGAGCTGCCCGCGGTGCCCGAGGCGACGACACGCCGACCGTCCGCCAGCGCGGCGCGCAGCTTCCCGATCGCGGGCGACTCGGTCAGGTGGGAGAGGAAACGCTCGGGCATGTCGGCGGTTGGTCGCTTGGTGCGCGCACAGGGGTGCCCAGGCCGGTCACGCTGACCGGCCGGGTCTGCCAGATGGAACAGGGGATGGTATCGGGGTACGCGGGGGCGGGTCAGTCGAACCGGACGTACGGCGTGAGCGCCTCGGCCTTCTTCTCGCCGATGCCGGGGACGCGTTGGAGGTCATCGAGCGAGCGGAATCCGCCGCGGCGGGCGCGGTCGTCCGCGATCCGCTGGGCAAGGACGGGGCCGATCCCGGGCAGGAGTTCGAGTTCGGCGACCGGGGCCGCGTTCACGCGGATGCGCAGGGCGAGCGAGGGCGTGCTGTGCTGCGGGTCCGAGGCGTGCTCCCGCTCGGCTGGGAATGACGGGCCGGCTGGGGAGCCTTCACGGTCGGGGGATTCGGGATTACCCGAGTTAGCCTGCTCCAGATCGAGCGGTTTCGCTCCGCTGGACACTCCCGGAGGCGTCGCGTGGGGCTCGGCGACAGCGGCTGCGAACGGGATCGGGGCGGGCGTCTGCGCTGGGGGCGGCCCGGGCACCGGCGCACGCCCGACGATCACCCATGTGAGCCCCAGCAACGACGCCCCGCCCAGGACCGCGGCGGCCCCGGTCTTGGCCGGGCCGACGGTCCATCGGTCGCGTTCGGGCGGCGCCTCGGGCACATCATGCTTCCGCGGGGGTTCCGACTCTCGAGAGGACATCGAAGGAGCTGACGCGGGCCGGCGGGGTCGCGGTTTGCGCGGCGCGGCGGAGTTCGGTCAGGCGTTCGAGCGATGGGCGGGCGCGCCCGTCGCGGGTGATGAGCGCGCTTGCGGGGATCGGCACGCCCCGCGGGGTGTCGGCGATCTCGGCCCAGCAAGCGCTCTCGACGAACGGCTTGGAGAGCGCGACCGTGAGGGCTGCGGACATCCAGTCGCCCTGCGCTTCTTCGGACCACGGGGCCCGCCACCACCCGGGCGCGGCTTCGGGGTGGTCGGCCGGGGTCGGGCGGGTCGCGGAGGGCGCCCCGGCGAAGGAGACCGCGATCGGGCGCTCAAGCGCCGCGTACCGATCGAGCATCGCGCTGAGCGAGAGCAGGTCACGCGTGCTCATCCCGGTCTCGGGCATGCCCATGACCAGGCGGAGCCCGATCGAATCCACGGAGATGCCCGCCTGAGCGAGCATCTCGGCGTAGAGCGTCGGGGGCAAAGAGCCGCGGTCGGAGGTGTAGTACTCGCCCCAGGGCTGGGCGATCTCGACCTGCACCCGCGCAGCGCTGTGCAGCTTGCGCACCACCAGCACGCAGATCCGCGTCAGGTCCATCATCTGCTCGAACGTCAGCTTGAAATTCGAGTTCGCGTGCAGGCCCGAGACGACCGTCCAGCGCGAGATCGTGCGCCGGTAGCGCGTGACGACGGCCTTCATGTGCTCGTAGACCAGCTCGCGGAGCGTCTCGTAGTCGTTCTCCCAGATGAACAGCCACTCGGGCGTGCACTCGGGCGAGAAGTCGATCACCGGGCCCGCGACCACCGGCAGGCGCGCCGTCCGCACGGCCCACTCGATCCACCGGTCCGTCGGCGCGTAGGCGTACTGGCCCTCGTTGGGTTCGAGGTCCACCCAGCGCATCGGGATCGTCACAAAGTCGCACGCGCTCAGGGCGGCGCGCTTGGCGGGCTCGGAGAACGCCCCGGGCGACGCGACGCACCCGACGGCGGGCCGCGTCGGCAGGACCACGCCCGTGCCCGAGGGGTTCGCGACGGGGTTCGTCGCGCGCGCGCCGGGCGAGGGCGATCCTTGCACCGTCTCGATCGCGGCGTCGTACGTCGAGCCGTCGCACCGACCCTTGAACCGGTTGGTCGCGTCGCGGAGGGCGAGCTGCTCGCCGGCTTCGACGGCTTGCCACAGGGCGAGCAGCGCGAGCCGGTGGGAACCGACGCCGAAGCCGAGGTCCTCGTCCACCGAGTCCTGGCGTTGGGCGACGAGCGAGCGGGTGAAGCTGTCGCGGGCCGCTTCGAACAGGCGCATGATCGGGTCGTCGCGGTCCATGTCGAAGAGCTGCCACTCCTCGAGCTTGTTGAGGATGAGCATGATCTGGTGGCGGGCGAGCTCGAGCGAGAGCAGGTACGGGCGCCGGCGCTCGGGCAGCAGGCAGGTGGCGAGCGTGAGCGAGCCGAGCGGGCGGAGCGGGGGCAGGCCCTCGGGCTCCATCTCGGAGACAAACTCGGCGAGGGTCTCTTCGTCGAGGTCCACCTGGGTCGCGAGCCCGACGGCTTCGGCGGTCGCCTTGACACAGTGGATGAGCCCGCCCTCGAAGTGGATCTCGCCGGCGACGGGGACCGAGTCCGGGCCCACCAGGTGCGCGTGGCGCAGCTGGCGGGTCTGGGCCGGTTGGTCGCCGTCGAAGATCAGGAAGCTGAGCATGGGCGGGGTGGGCCCGGGTGGGCCTGGGGCTCCGGAGGGGGCAACGAACCGATCCGGGACCGCCCGGAGCAGGGCGCCTGTCGGGGGCGCGCCGGACAACCTTACCGGGTCCGGGGCCGCCCGGCGCGTGCCGATCGCCCCGAGCCCGAACGCCGGGCGTGGATTAGGCTTGCACCATGCCAACCATGACTTCATCGAGCGGTTGCTGGGATCCCGGGGCTCCGGTTTTCGAGACCGACCTGACGCTGGCGGGCGCCCGCAGGGGAAAGGTCCGCGATGTGTACCCCGTGGCGGGGGCTGGGGGCGGGCCCGACCGGGTGGTGATGGTCGCGACGGACCGGGTGTCGGCGTTCGATGTGGTGCTGCCCACGCCGATGGCGGGCAAGGGGGTGCTGCTGACGGCGATCTCGGCGTTCTGGCTCCGCTGGATCTCCGAGCAGGGTCTGGGCGCGACGCACCTGATCTCGACGGACGCGGCGGACGTGCCCGAGAGCGCGTTCGGCGGGCGCACAACGAGGGTTGACCTGGAGGGGCGGGTGGTCATCGGGCGGGCGTGCCGGGTGATCCCGGTCGAGTGCGTGGTACGGGGGTACCTTGAGGGGTCCGGGTGGAAGGACTATCAGCGGACGGGTGAGGTGTGCGGCATCGCGCTGCCCGCGGGGCTGGGTCAGTGCGAGCGGTTGCCCGAGCCGATCTTCACGCCCGCGACCAAGGCTGAGCAGGGCGCGCACGACGAGAACATCGGGTTCGAGGCGGCGTGCGCCATCGCCGGGCGGGCGACGATGGAGCGGCTGCGGGATGTGTCGCTGGCGATCTATCACGCGGCGTGTGCGCACGCGTTGGAACGCGGGATCATCATCGCGGATACGAAGTTTGAGTTTGGGGTGCCGGTGGATGACCCGGACGGGGCGCCGATCGTGATCGACGAGGCGCTGACGCCCGACAGCTCGCGGTTCTGGCCGGCGGACGGGTATGAGCCCGGGCGGGCGCAGGCGAGCTACGACAAGCAGTTCGTGCGTGAGTATCTCGAGGGGCTGGTCGCGGCGGGGTCGTGGGACAAAGCGGCGCCTGGGCCCGAGCTGCCCGCGGCGGTCATCGCGGGGACCGTCGAGCGGTACCGCGAGGCGGCGCGGCGGCTGACGTCATAAGAGCCCGCTACTTCTGGAGGACGCCCTCGATGCGCTGGGTGTCGCGGCGTTCGCGTTCGGCGGCCCGCTCGGCCATGAACGCGTCGATGCCCGGGGGCGGGGGGAAGATGTCGTCGAGCGAGCGCCCGTCGCCGGCCTGCTCGAGCACACGACCGTAGCGGGCGGTGAGCGATTCGTAGGCGTAGGGCTTGAGGTCCTCCGGGGCGTGCTGGTACATCAGGCTCGCCTCCTGGGGGCCGAAGTTCAGGATAACCTGGGCGAAAAACTCGCCCGCGACGAGCTTGAAGTCACGGTCGAGGTATTCGGTGCGGGCGTTGTCGCCGCCGGCGACGATGGTGCGGTACTGGATCTCCTGGAAATACGCGTGCTGGTCCTTGGCGTAGTTGAACATGCCGCGGAAGAGCTCGTCGTCGCCCATCAGCAGGCCCTCGACGTACGCGGATTGGAGCGAGGCGGCGACCTCCTGCACGACGAGCGAGGGCGAGTCCTGACGCTCGTAGATATTCGCGCGCACGAACTCGTCGATCGGCTTGGAGAGGCGTTCCTTGCGGTCCGCGACGGCGTGGATGTTCGCACCCGGCCAGTTGCGGAGCTTCTCGTACCAGCGTTCGGCGGCTTCGCGCTGCCCGCGGCGGTAGTAGAACGTGACGGCGTCCTCCATCAGGTTCTCGTAGCCCGCGGCGAAGGGGCGGTAGACGCGTTTCTTGCCCTCGAAGATGCCGGCGCCGGCGACGGCTTCGTCGAGGATGGAGCCGTAGGCCTCGAGGAAGTCGGGGTTGGGGACGGCCTGGTAGTACGCCGAGCGTCCGCGGGCGACGTCGAGGTAGTTGAAGTAGAGGTCGCCGAAACGCCAGAGCTCCTGGAGCGACTGGATAACGATGCGGTAGGTGTTGACGAAGTCGAAGGCGTCGGAGTTGCGCTCGTCGACCTCCATCTGGCCCTCGCGGACGCCGCGGAAGGACCAGTAGAGCCCGTGCGCGCCGGGGAGGCGCCAGTCGATGGGCCCGAACCCCTCGGTCAGGCGGTACATCAGCAGCGGGTCCATGTTGTAGTCGTCGATGAGCGTGCGCCGGCGGGCGTGGGCGATCAGGTCGGGCCACGCATCGGCGTAGCGCGGGTCTTCGTGGAGCTCGTTGAAGATGGTTGTGATCGGGCCGATGCGGTCGCCGCCGGTGCGGTCGCGTTCGAAGTCGAGCTGGCCCGCGTTGTCGAGGGCTTCGTGGAGCGCGACACGGCGGAGGAACGACGGGCCCAGGCGCTCGCCGGTGCGGTTGCGGTAGGCGTCGGCCAGCTCGCCGGCGCGGGGGTTGGCTGTGCGGAGGGCGGCGAGCGTCTCGGGGGCGTCCACGATCGGGCGCAGCCACAGGGTGTACTGCTCGCGCCGGCGCTCGGGGGTGCGGTTCTCGAAGTCGAACTCGGGCGGGGCGCCCAGGATGTTCTGCCATTCGTACGCGAGCTGGCGTTTGTAGTACTGGTTGGAGTCGTCGGTGTAGCCGCCGATCTTGTGGAGGAAGATCCAGCCGAGCTCCTTGTGCAGGAGCATGTCGTTTGGGTTCGCGCGGAGGCCCTCGTCGCGGAGGAGGGAGACGCCCGCGTCCACCCATCGCCAGCGTTCCTCGGGCGTCTGCGTGGTGACGGAGATGTTGTACGACATATTCCACGCGTGGAAGACCCAGACGCGGGGGAAACGGGGCTGGAGCTTGGTGATGGCGTCGGCGAGCTCGATGGCTTCGAAATAGCGGCCGTCTTCCTTGGCCTGGGTGGCGCGGATCCAGAGGTAATTGACGAAGATGCCGCGGAAGGCGCCCATCGCGATGCCCAGGGCGACCTCGGGCGGGTCGGCGTCTTCGGCGCGGTCGGTGTAGGCGAGGCCGTTGCGGCCGATCGAGGCGGCGAGCGCGACCGAGAGCAGGCCCGAGGACATCAGCGCGAGCAGCAGCACGATCGACGCGATCAGGTGGACCTTGGTATTGGTGCGCATGGCTCGGACCCTCCGTGGGTCGTGGTGGCGGTGGGTCCTACTGGCCCGAGTAGGTGGCGAGTTCGCGCCGGCGGAAGATGATGACGCCGAAGGCGTAGAGCCCGAGGGTCGCGAGGATGAGGACGAGGGTGCCGCGGAAGGCGCCAGCCCACGACAGGAGAAGGCCCGTGGAGAGGCGGGCGGTGGGCTTGAGCTCGGCGTAGGGGAGGAAGAAGGTGGAGACGGCGCGGGCGATGCCCCCGATGATGACCCGCCAGAGCTGCCACTCGTTCTGCACGTTCTTGGGCCCGAAGCTCTCGAGGGAATAGCTGACCCACGAAGCGGCTTCGGCGGTGAAGAAGGTACCGATCGCGAGCAGCGCGGCGACGGGGAAGCTCAGGAACGTCGCCGCCCAGATGCCGACGGCGGCGAGGAAGGCGAGCTTCACCCACAGCACGAACATGATGCGGACGAAGTTCATGTGGTACGACCCGACGGCGTAGGAGACGCTCAGGCCGTCGGAGGGGAAGGTGATGGTCTCGGCGTTGGGGAGGAACTGGGCGGAGTTCTGCGGGCCGCCCGAGCGGAGCTCGCCGTTGTAGACGCGGAGATAGAGGGTGCCGCCGTCCTGGATGGCGTCGGGCGAGAGGGTCATGGTGTGGCTGAACCCGAGCCCGGTGCGCCGGACGGCGATCGAGCCGTCGGGGAACTGGAACGAGAGGGTGTAGATCTGGTCCGGGCGGTTGCCCTCGGCGTTGATCTTGTACCGCAGCACGATGGGCGTGCTTGAGTCGCGGGCGCGCTCGAGCCCGTCGAAGACGTACTCCTCGTACGTCTCCTCGCGCGGATCGATGGACTGGTACGCGAGGGACATCTGCTCGTAGATCTCGATGCGGTAACGGTTGAAGTCCGTGTTGCTCGGCTCGAAGCGGGCATCCTGGGCTCGCTCGGCTTGGACGCGCTGGGCCAAGGCAGCGTCCATGTCGATCTCGAAGACCTGCATCGCGGTGCGCGGCATCGAGGTTTTGCGGGCCGCGAGCACCTGGGTTGTCAGGACGAGCCGGTCTTCGGTGATCGCGAGGCTCTGGTCGCGTGGGACGAAGGGGCTGGACTCGCCGATCGCGGGCTGGTTGGCGAGGAAGGCGGTGAAGATAAAGACGCCGGCGGATGTGACGGTCATGAGCAACGCCGCGAGCCCGGCGACGCCCATCCACTTGCCCAGCAGGTACTGCCAGGCGGCGACGGGCTTGGTGACCGTCTGCCAGATGACCTTGTCGCGCTGCTCGAAGGAGACTGTCGCGACGGAGAAGAAGAGGACGAGGATCGCGATGATCCAGAAGCTGCCGCCGGTCGCGTACTGGAGGAAGGCCTGCACGCGGTGGCGGAGCGGGGCTTCGGCGTCGAGCAGCAGGGGCAACGCCGCGAGCGCGAAGACGAGCATCACGATGAAGACGAGCGAGAGCTTGAGCCGGACCGCCTCGGCGAGCACGTTGCGGGCGATCGCGAAGGTGGCGCCGGGCAGCGAGAAGACGACCCGCAGCGCGCGCAGCAGGACGGTGAAGGCCATGGTCAGGACGATCACGCCGGCGATCAGGCGGGCGGCGTTGGCCGTGCCCGTGCCCAGGAGGTAGAGCGGGACGCAGACCGCGGCCCCGACGGCGAGCAGCCCGAGGTACGTCAGCCCGAGCCCGAACCAGACGGCGACCAACGCGACGGCAGTGACCGAGAGCGTCCCCACCACCACCGCCGAGCCGCCGGTGCTCCCGCCCGAGAGGGCGCGTTTGAGCAGGTCCATCTCGCGGCGTTCGCGTTCGGCGAGCTGCGGGGACATGCCCTCGGGCAGGTCGATGGAGATCGCGTCGCCCGGGCTCGAGGTGTTGACGAAGTAGACGCCGAGCACGGCGACCGCGAGCACGAGAACCGCGATCGACGCGCCGATCTTGAACCCGCGGGTCCGTTGGAACCGGTCCAAAGCGCCGAGGCGCTCGCGGAGTGTCACGCCTTGGTCTCCCCGTCGCCGTCGTCAACGAGCGAACCGATGATGCCCTGGTCCACGTCCTCGGGCGCCCTGGGCGCGGGGGACGCGGGCTTGGGGGTGGCGGGCGCCGGGGCGTCGTCGGTCAGCAGGCTGTCGATGACTTCGGCGCTCTGCTCGCTCGCGGGCTTGGGCGCGTTGGCCGGCTTGGGCACCGTGCTCGCGTCGGGCGTCTCGGGGTCGTCGGTGGTGAGCAATGACTCGATCAGTTCGTCGCCCTGGTTGGGCTCGGCGCGGAGGAAGGCGGCGGTCGGGCCGCCGGCCTGCACGCCCGAGGTCTCGATGCGATCGGTGCGGGCCTGCTCGACGATGCCCAAGAACAGCTCTTCGAGCTTCTGGCGCGGGGCACGGACGGAGCGGAGGGACTTGGTGCCGCCGGAACGCTCGCGGATGAGCGTGTCGATGGCGGTGATGGTGTCCTCGTCGAGGTCGTCGGTCTCGAGGGTGGTGCGGGAGTGGACGGAGAGGAGCTCGTCGCAGGTTCCCTCGCCGCGGATCTTGCCGCCGTAGAGGATGACCATGCGGTCCACGACGTCCTCGACATCGGCGAGCAGGTGGCTCGAGAGGATGACGGTCTTGCCGCGGCGGCCGAGCTCGAGGATCAGGTCCTTGACCTGGCGGGTGCCGATCGGGTCGAGCCCGGTGGTGGGCTCGTCGAGGATGAGCAGCTCGGGGTCGTTGATGAGGGCCTGGGCGAGCCCGATGCGCCGCTGCATGCCCTTGGAGTACTCGCGGACCGGGCGGTGCTGGGCGTGCGAGAGCCCGACCATGTCGAGCAGCTCGTCGATGCGCTTGACGCGGGTGCGGTGGTCGATCTCGAAGAGGCGGCCGTAGTAGTCGAGCGTCTCGCGAGCGTTGAGGAAGGGGTAGAGGTAGCTCTCTTCGGGGAGGTAGCCGATGCGCTTCTTGGTCGCGACGTCCGAGGGTGACTTGCCGAAGACGGCGATGCGGCCGGCGGTCGGGCGGAGGAGCCCGAGCATGAGCTTGATGGTGGTGGACTTTCCCGAGCCGTTGGGCCCGAGGAGCCCGAAGATCTCGTGGCGGTGGATGGTGAGGTCCAGGCGGTCCACGGCGCGGGCGCGCGAGCGGAGCCAGAAGTCTTTGAAGACCTTGGACAGCTGCTGGCACGCGACGACGGGCTGGGCGTCGGAGCGGGCGGTGGTGTCGGGTTCCGCGGCGGCCTGTGCGGGCATGGCGCGTCCTTGTCTGGTCGTCGGTGCGGTCGTCAGTTGGCCGAGTCGCCGCGGATGACGCCGCGCTGCGTGTTGTAGCTCGCGGCTTCCTGCTCGCGTTGACGCTGCTCGGCTGCCTTCTGGACCTCGCTGAGGTTCTTGGCGATGTCCATCTGGCGGATGATGTCCGGGTCCGGGTTCAGTCGGATCTGGACCGAGTCCTCGGCGCCCTCGGGGACGAGGAAGGTCTGCACCTCCGGGCGGTCGAGGAACGTGGCCATCGCGAGCGTCCACTGCTGCGTGAGCATGAGCGGGGCGTTCGCGGCGTATTGCTCGCGGAGGGCGTTGAACCGCGAGGCGTCCTGCTGGGCGCGGGAGGTGACGGCGAGGGCCGACTGGCGGGCGTTGCTGAGGATCTCGGCGACCTCGCCCGAGACGTCCGCGCGGACGAGCTCGCCGTCGATCTCGACGGGCTCTCCGAGCAGAATCGCGTCGATGCGGGCGAGGATCTGTGCTGCTTCGGCGGTCTCGCCCAGCTCGACGGCGCGCTCGTACTCGTTGATCTGCTCGATGAGCACAGGGGCGGCCGGGCCGGCGACGGTGTTGAGCAGGCGGTCCGAGCCGGTGCGGGCGTTCACGCGGGCCTCGCCGGCGATGGAGACGGCGCTCTGGACGCGGTTGAACCGGTCGAGCAGGTTCACTGGCGGGAACTTGCGGTAGAGCACGAACTGGTCGATGCGGATGCCCGAGCCCATCTCGTCGAGCTCGGCCTGGGCGATGGAGAGCGCGCGGGCGGCGACGCCGTCCTGACCCGGGTCCTTGAGCAGGTCGTCGATGGTCGTCTGCGCGATCGCTTCGACGATCGCGGCGCCGGCGACGCGCGAGACGATCTCACGCTCGAGCTCGGGCGGGATGGTCTGGGCGTACTCGAGCGGGGACGAGCGACGGTAGTTGAGCGTCCACTGGGCGTGGGCGATGTTCTGGTCGGCGGTGATGAGCGAGCCGTCGCGGGCGGGGTCGAGCGATCGCCGCGAGCTCAGACGGCTCTCGGGCATGTCCTCCTGGCCCTCGTTGACGTAGGGGAAGAAGGCCCGCTTGATCTCGAGCTCGCTGGTGCCGGTGCCGATGGTGATGACCTCGCCGACGGGGTAGGGCCAGGCGGGGTGGAACCCGGGCTCGATGTTGGTCTGAACGGGGCGGCCGAAGAAGGTCGCGATGCCCCGCTCGCCTTCCTGGATCGCGCGGAAGCCGGAGAAGATGAAGAGCAGCACGAGCACGATCATGCCCAGCTGCACGAGCCGGAAGGTGATGCGGAGCGCGTCGCCGAGTGATTGGTTGGCGGCGTCCATGCGATCGCCCACGAGGTTCGCGCCGGCCGGGGCCTGCGCGTCGCGGAGGCGCACGGACGTGGTCCGCCCGCTGTCGATCGGGCCGCTCGGGGCTGGGGCGCCCTCGGCGCCGGTGGGATCGGTCGGGTCGGTCATCGCTGGCTCCCGGGGCGCTCGGGCGCGGGGATGGTGCCCGCGGAAAGCTCCTGGGCGATCTCGGGGCTGAAGAGCCCGAGCCCGAAGTTCGACGTGCTCAGCACGAGCGTGAACCGCTTGGACATCGACTCACGCATGAGCCGGATGTTCTCGAGGTAGACGGCCAGGTCCTCGTCCGCGGCCATCTCGGCCATGTACGGGGCGGCTTCCTGGTACCCGCGGGACTCGATGAGCGCGGCGCGGTGCAGGGCGAACTGGCGGATCTTGTCCGCGTCGGCTTGGGCCTTGGACGTGATCGAGAGCGCCTGGGCCACGCCCTCGGACTCGTACCCGTCGGCGAGGCGGTCGCGGTTGGCGCCCATGCGGTCCACGACGCGCTGGGTGGTCTCTTCGGGCAGGACGATGCGGTCGATGCCGACGGTGACGACCTCGACGCCGTACTCGGAGAGCGAGAGCCCGCCGTCGGACCCGTCACGCAGCAGGGTGAGGATGCCGTCTTCGAGCTCGGAGAGCTTGGAGGTGCCGCGCTCGGGGGTGAACAGCTCGTCCATTCGGTAGCGGCTGGTCTCGCCAAGCTGGGCACGCAGGCGGGCGCGGAGGACGTTGTCCTCGGCCATGCGGTAGTGGTCCTGGGACCGGTCGCCGGCGTTGGAGAACCGCTGGAAAAAGAGCAGCGGGTCCGAGACGCGGTAGGTCATGTACGCCTGCACGACAATCTGAAAATCGTCGGCGGTCTGCTGCGTCTCGGAGCGGGTGTTCACCAGGCGGACGCGCCGGTCGTACTTGGTGACCGACTGGACCGGGTAGGGCGCCTTCCAGTGGAACCCGGGCTCGGTGATGACCGAGGTCTCCGAGGCCTTGCCGAAGGTGGTGCGGACCGCGGTCTCGGTGAAGCGGACGGTGTACGAACAGGCGTACATCACGATCGCCAGCACGAAGACCGCCGCGACGGCGATGATCAAGAACCAGTTCAGCAGTTTGGACACAGGCGAATCTCCCGAGGCGGTCTTACGGCTGGGGGGCGGAATTGGCGTCGAAGACATTCCGCCCGGTGCTTTGGTCCTGAAGCTCGAACACCATGTCGCGCGGCAGCCCGTCCTGAAGCAGGTACACACGCGACTCGGACATGACGTCCTTCAACGCATCGAAATACAGCTGGGCCTCGAACAGGCGTGGGTTGGCGGCGTGCATGGTGCTCTGGCCGGCGAACCGCAGGCTGTCGGCGCGGGCGGTCATGTGGCGTGTCCACCGCTCGGCGCTGGCGTACTGGAGCAGCTGCCCCGCCTCGCCCCCGGTCTCGGCGAGCAACTGCTGCGCCTCGACCTCGAGCTCGAGCACGGCGTCCGCGTCCGCACCCGAGCGGCGCATCGCGTCGATCCGGTTGAGGATCTCGACGATCTGCTCGGCGAGGTCCGCACGCCCCGCGACGCGCGTCAGCGTCGTGGTCTTGCTCTTGTTGGCGGCCTCGATCTTGGACTCGCGGTTCTGGCGGGCCTGCACGACGCGCTCGAAGTTCGGCGCCACGTCCCGCGGCGGGTGCGCGCCCGAGACGCCCACGAACAGGATGCGGATGCCCGCGCCCTGCCCGCCGTTGAGACGCCCGTAGGACTCTTCGAGCACCGCGTGCAGCTCGTCGGCGAGCGAGGTCCGCGAGGTCGCGACGACGCGGTCGACGGTCATCGTCGAGATATAGCGTGAGACCTCGGAGCGACCGATCGCCTGGAGCAGGAACCGGCGCTGCCCGGGGGCCGCGATGCTGTCGTAGAGCATCACGTCCTCGATGACGTAGTGCACCGGGACCTCGATCGCGACGAGCGAGAGCTCGGACCCGGCCGAGTCGGGGTCGGCGATGGCCCGCTCGGGCTGGGCGATGTTGTAGATCTCGACGGTGGTGTGCTGCTCGGACCAGAGGATGGGTCCGTCCTCGCCGCGGTCGGGCGGGTTGGCGGCGAGGTTGATGACCTGCACGCCGGTGGTCGTGCGGACGGTCGACTCGTCGTCGCCGTCCTCCATGCTGTAGCTCGGGATCTCGACCGAGGAGAAGGGCCAGGGCCACTTGACGTGCAGCCCGGGGCCGATTTCCTGCCCGTCGCGCTCGCCGAGGCTGGCGACGGGCTCGGAAATCTTGCCGAACGTGAGCACCAGCCCGCGCTGGTGCGGCTGGATCACGACCAGCGAGGTCATCGCCCACGCGATGAGCAGCGCGAGCACGACGAGCACCATGATCGAGCGCGAGAGCAGCTGGTAGAACCAGGTGCCCGTGACATCGACGCCGAACTGGTAGCTCAGGGCCTCGCGGACGCTCTCGGCGATCTTGTCCGGTGCCGCGGCGAGCCCGAGCAGGCGCGAATCGAACGCGGGGCGGCGGACCTCGCCCGCGCGGCGCGGGCGGTACAGGTCGAGGACGAAGTTCAGGTAGACCTCGGCGCCCAGCGCGATCATCGCGACCGGCACGCCCACCAGCAGCACCCGCAGCGGCCAGTCCGGCCCGCCGGCGAGACGCACGAACAACGCGATCGCCATGAGCAGCCCGACGATCGACGCGAAGACCGCCTGGGCCGCCCCGGCCCGCAGCGCGGCCCAGTGGGTCTGCTTGGCCATCCCCGAGACGAACCGGGCGAAGACGAACCCGCCGAACGCGGCGGCCATCGCCAGCCCGATCCCCCACCCACGCTGGTCGGGCTCGACAAAGTCGTCGTGCGAGAAGAGCTCCCGGGCGCTGAGCAAGCGGACGATGCCCAGGCCCAGCATCAGCGAGGCGAAAATCAGGCTCGCGATCGGGACGATCCACTTCTGGACCATCGCGAGGCGGCGCGAGGCGACGAGCAGCTCGTCGCCCGTGCCGTCGAACGCGCTAGCCGCTGACGAGGTCGCCGAGGCGAGGCTCTCGGACTCGATCGCCTCGATCCGCTCGCGGCGGTGTTGGTCATAAAGGAAGGCGAGGGTGAGCCAGACGATGCACCCGAGCCCGATCGCGATCGCGAAGGTGGTCGCGGTGTGGTCGCCGCCGGCCATGCGCGCGTAGACACCGACGCCGATCGCGAGCAGCAGCTGCAAGGCGAACCCGAACAGGCTGATGAGCATCGCACGCCGGTAGGTGAGTGTGTCGGCCTTGCTCACGTTGCGGACCTCCACGCCATAGCGACCCCCGCGGGCTCTGAACCCGCCCATCCCGAACCGATCCGGGCACGAACCCCGCCCGAGACATCAGAGGGGGGCAATTCTCAACACCCCGCGCGGGCGAGTCCACCGCCCCCCCGCTCCAACGACCCGATTCCGCCCGGTTCCTGAGATCCGAGCGGCATGACCCGGGGCCCACGCCCAAAAGCCCTCGCCTGCCGGCGGGGCTCGCTCGGGGTACGCCGCGAACCGGGGCGGGTTCGCCCGGATCCGAAAGATTTCCGGCCGTTGCCCCGTCGGGCACGGATGCGACGTATGGCGAGCGTGCCCGGGGCGTTCCGGGCGATAGGATCACCGCCCCATGCTCGGATCGACCGCCACCATCGCACGCAGCACCTTCGTGGAGAGCATCCGCCAGCCGGTGTTCTTCATCATCGTGCTCATCAGCGGGGTCCTCCAGGTGCTCAACACCTGGGTCTCCCACTACAGCATGGGGTACCGGAATGTCCCCGGCGAGATCACGGGCGACGACAAGCTGCTGTTCGACATCGGGCTCTCGACGATCTTTGTGTGCGGGACGCTGCTGGCCGCGTTCATCGCGACCGCCGTGATGTCGCGTGAGATTGAGAACAAGACCATCCTCACGATCGTCTCCAAGCCCGTCGCCCGCCCGGCGGTGGTGATCGGAAAGTACCTGGGCGTCGCGGCGGCGATGATCGTCGCGATCGTCCTCATGACCGCGTTCCTGATGTTCGCGATCCGCCATGGCGTGCTCTCGACGGCTGCGGACGACCCGGACCAGCCCGCGATCGCGTTCGCCGCAGGGGCCGTGCTGCTCTCGCTGATCGTCGCGGGGGCGGGGAACTTCCTGTACGGGTGGACGTTCGGGCAGACGGCGATCACGCTGATGGTGCCGCTGATGCTGCTGGGGTACCTCGGGATCCTGCTACTCGACGAGGACTGGGCGTTCCAGGCGATCGCGACGGACTTCAAGCCGCAGTTGCTGCTCGCGTGCGCGTCGCTCGGGCTGGCGCTCTTGGTGCTGACGGCGATCGCGACGGCGGCCTCCACGCGTCTCGGGCAGGTGATGACCATCACGGTCTGCGCCGGGGTCTTCCTGCTCGGGCTGCTCTCGAACTTTCTGATCGGGCAGCATGTTTTCCAGAACGAGATCGTCGGGCTCGTCGTGGTCACCGAGTCGGGCGACATCGGCGACGACACCTTCGACATGCCCGGGGACGAGTGGACGGTGCTGCTCAAGCAAGAGCCGGCGACCGAGCTCAAGGTGGGCGACCTGATTTACTGGGGCCCGGCGCCAAACGGCGTGGGCATGTTCGTGCCCCCGATGATCCCGGTGGACGACGACCACCGCCCGGGCCAGGACATCGACATCAACGACGACCTCTTCCCCGAGGGTGTCGCGCCAGCGATCGTCCTGACTGGGATCAACGGCCCGGCGCTGACCATCAAGCAGATCGGGCACACGGGGGTCGAAGTCAAACGCCCCCCGGCCGCGGGCGACTTCATCTTCCCGCACGAAACACGGATCAACCCGGTCGCGTTCACGGCGTGGGCCGCGGTGCCCAACATGCACTTCTTCTGGAACGTGGACGCGATCACGCAGGCCCAGACCGTGCCGGTGGGCCACTTCGTGCTCGCGGCGTTCTACGCGCTGTCGCTGATCATCGCGGCGGTGTCGGTCGCGGTGATGCTGTTCCAGGGGCGCGACGTCGGGTGAGCCCGGGCGGTTACCCCGCCGAGCCGATGGCCCTGCCGTAGACCTTGACGTATTTCTCGGCGGCGCCGTCCCAGGTGATGCCGCGGAGCTCGAACGCGCCGTGCTCGCGGAGCGTCTGGCTCAGCGGGGGGTACTTCAGGACGGCCACGATCAGGTTCGCGATCTCGTCCACATCCCAGAAATCAACCTTGAGCGCGTGCGTGAGCACCTCGGACACGCCTGACTGCTTGGAGACGATCACGGGCGTGTCGTTGCGCATCGCTTCGAGCGGCGCGATGCCGAACGGCTCGGAGACGCTTGGCATCACATAACAATCGGCGAGCCCGAAGACGCGGTCCACGTCGCGCCCGCGCAGGAAACCGGTGAAGAGCACCTTGTGCCCGATGCCCAGCGCCGCGGCCTGGTCGATCATCTTGACCGCCATGTCGCCCGAGCCGGCAACGACGAACTTCACGTTTTCGACCTTCTCGAGCACACGCTTGGCGGCGTTGATGAAGTACTCCGGGCCCTTCTGCATCGTGATGCGGCCGAGGAAGAGGACGATCTTGTCCGTGCTCTCGATCCGCTTGCCGCGGGGGGGCTGGGCCTCGTCCTGCTCGACGCCGTTGTAGACCACGTCCACCGTGTTCTCGTCGGCGCCGTACCGCGAGATGAGGATGGACTTGGTCAGGCGTGAGACTGCCACGACGCGGTCGGCGCCGAGCACACCCGCCCGCTCGATGTCGTACACGCCCTGGTTCACGTGCTCGCCGGACCGATCGAACTCGGTCGCGTGCACGTGGCAGACGAGGGGCTTGCCCGTGAGTGCTTTGAGCGCGAGCGCCGCCGGGAAGGTGAGCCAGTCGTGGGCGTGGATGACGTCGAACGACCGCTGGATTCCCAGGCCGCAGACGAGGCGGGCGTAGCGCTGGGCGTCGCCGAAGAGGTCGCCGCCGTACTGGGTCTCGCCGCTGGGGCCGTGGTCGAGCGACTCGACGATCTCGGTGAGCACCCGCGTGAGCTGGGTCGCCGAGCCGGTGTTTATGCCCGCGAGCGAGCCGATACCAAGGAGGCTCTCGAGCGAGCCGCCGGCACGCCCGGAGCCCGACCGCGTCACCGAGGCGAGCGCCTCGCGGAACCGGTCGTCGTCGAACGCGGGGTAGACGCTCGCGAGCGGCTGCCCGGGGTGTGCGGGGGCATCCGCCGGCGGCGTAGGTCGTGCGGGGTCCACGGGTGCCGCGCCGGGTGTGCGGGGACGCACGACGGGCACACCGGGCACGTCCGCCACGGGGACCTCGGTCTCGCGCAGCTCGACGGTGATCTTGCGGAGCTGATCGACCGACGCCCGCAGCGCCTCGGGCCCGATGAGGTCAACATGCGGCGATGTGGCGCCGTCGACGGACTTGGGCAGCACGAACGTGATCTCGTGCCCTTGCTTGTGCAGCGCTTTGGTGATGCCGGCGCAGGCGGTGCCCAGACCTCCCGCAACGAAGGGCGGGAATTCCCAGCCGAGCATGAAGATCCGCATGTGTCCGCTCCACCCCTCGCGCCCGCTCAGTCGTCGCCGGTGCCCTCTTCCATGTCGCCGAGATTCCGGAAGCACTGCTCGTATGCGAGCAGGAACCGGGCGGCGGTCTCTTCGTCGAGCTGAGGGACCCGCGTCCGGAACGTGAAGAGCATGTCTTCCGAACGGAAATGCTCGTACGTCGGCACAGGCCCGTCGTGCCCGAGGTCAGCCAGCTCCTCGTCGAGCAGTTCCTCGAGCTTGTCGCCCGTGTGGATCAGATCGCCCTCGATCGACCCGCTGAGCCACCGGTCGGGTGTGACCAGCTCGACCCAGAGGGCGTCGCCTTCGGGCGAGAGGCGGTAGAAGGCCGGCTCGGCCGAGGCCTTGGCGGCGCACGCGAGCCGACCGCCCTGCACCTCGACGGCCCCGAAGACCCCCGACTGCTCGGCTCGCCGGGCGACTCCCTGCAAAATGTCCATCACCACAGCCGTCATGTCGGCGCTCTCCCCGCGAAAGTGGATGACCCGGACGTCCGCGCGGGAATATAGGCGGACACGGTGGTCTGCGCACGCCGGCTCGACGCGTGCGGCACGGGGCTATACTGCCCGCCCGGGTCGCCGAGCGACGCTCACGCCCCGGGTTTGGCCCAGGTGGCGGAATTGGCAGACGCGCTACCTTGAGGTGGTAGTCCCGGAAACGGGGTGGAGGTTCGAGTCCTCTCCTGGGCATTGAGCTCGGACGCATCGGCGTCCGAGCGGGGGTCGCGGGCATCGGCCGGGCACGCCGTGCCTTGCCCCGATGCATCCGCCCCCGCCGAGGCACGAACGGGGTGACGATGGGCACGCCCGATCCGATCAGATCCAGAATGACCCGCCGGCGATTCGTGCGCCCGCTTTCGGCCCTCGCAGCGGCCCTCGCGGTGGTCTCAACCTGCCCGCTGCCGGCACCGGCTCAGGACACGCCCGCCCCCACCGCCGCCGCGACGCCCGACGAGGTCGTCCTCCAACTCACCAACGGCAGGGTCATCCAGGGCCTGCTCGTCGGGCAGTCCCGCGACGATCTCACCATCCGCGTCAACGGCGTGGACATCGCGATCCTCCGGCGCAACGTCCAGGGCGTCCGGACGCTCCCGCCCGTGATGGAGCGCTACCAGGCGATGCGCCGCGCGATCGAGCCCGACGACACGGGCTCGTTGATCATCCTCGCGGGGTGGCTGCGCGACCGGGGGCTGTACGCCGAGGCGCTGGCGGAAATCGAGCCGGTCGTCCGGCTCGAGCCGTTCAACACCGAGGCGAAGGACCTCGAACGCTGGCTGCGGGCGCAGATCGCGCTCGAACGCGGGCGGGCGGCACGCACCGAGCCCGAAGACGAGCCCGACACGGACGCGCCCGCACGGACCAGACCGCGCCCTGCGCGCACCGAACGCGAGCGGCGCCCGATCGCCGCCGACCGGTTCCCGGTGCTCACGCCCGAGCAGATCAACACGATGCGGGTCTACGAGGTGGACATGAGCGACCCGCCGCGGATGCGGGTGGACCGCGCGGCGGTCGAGGAGTTCATGCGGGCGTACGCCGGCGCGGACGCGATCCCGGGAACGCAGGCCGGGCGCGAGCGCCTGCTGCTGGCCGACGCGTCCGACGTGCTCGCCCTCATGTTCCGCCTGCAGGCGCGGGACTTCTACCCCCGGGTGCAGGTGCTCGAGGACCCGGACTCGATCGTCCTCTTCAAACGCAACGTCCACGGCACCGGTGGGTGGTTTACCAACGCGTGCGCCTCGGCCCGGTGCCACGGCGGCGAGCACGCCGGACGCTTGTACCTCAACACCCGACGCCCCAACTCCGACGCGACGGTGTACACGAACCTGCTCATCCTCGACCAGTTCACGCTCGCCGACGGCACGGCGCTGATCGACTACGCCCGCCCCGCGCGTTCGCCCCTTCTGCACATGGCGTTGGAGCGGGACATCTCGCTCTACCCGCACCCGGAAGTCCCCGGGCGCGGCGGGCTCGGGTGGCGCCCGGTCTTCCGGTCCACCCAGGAGCGGGCCTACGAGCGGACGGTCGAGTGGATCAGTTCGATGTATTCGCCGCGGATCGGGTACCCGATCGACTACACCCCCCCCACCCCCGAGCCCGAGCCGAGCGAGGACCCCGACGACGCCCCGAGCGACCCCGACGAGGCGAACCCGCCGGACATCTCGAACCGCCCCTGAGTCGGGCCCAGCCCCTAGAGTCCCAACTGAAACGGGCGACCCCCGCCCGGACTTGATGCGGAGCCGACGATGACGACGCCGATTCACTTCTCTCTCGCGACCCGGCGGGCCCTGGCGGGCGCCGCGATGATCGCCTTGGCCGGCACGCTCGGCGGGTGCGGCGACGACGCGGCCTCCCAAGCCATCAACCAGGCGGACATCGAGTTCCAACGCGTCTCCGCGGGCCCGGCGGCCCCGGACGAGCACGCCCGCACCGTCTACGGCGGCATCGAGACACTCCTCACGCCTTTCGCGGGCGAGGGCTCCAAGGGCGAGGGCGAGGCCGCCTCGGTCATGCTCTCATCCGCCCAGCAGGGGCTCGCCGCTGCCGCGACGAGCGAAGCGGCGGACCTGGAGTTCGAGGTCCGCTCGCAGGCCCGGGTCATTCTGGCGCACGGGTCGGAGTGGTCGCGTCTGAACGCGTTGGCCGAGGCCGCGGCGTCGTACGACCCCGCCCCCGAGCTTGCCGACCTCGACGAGGCGCTCCGCGAGACGCGGGCCGAGCTGAGCGTGCTCGAAGAGAAGCAGCACGTCGCCGAAGGCACGCTGACCGAGCTGAACACGCAGATCGACGAACTCCGCCAGCGGTCCGAGACGGCCCGGTCCGCCGCGGGCGAGCTGCAGTTGGAGATGTCGCTCGCGTCTTCGTCGCGGGCCGTCGAGCTGGCGCCGCGGATCCGCGACCTGCTGCTCGAGGCGGACCGTCTCGAACTCGACGCCCGGCGTGTGGACACGACCCGCGAGCAGTTCCTGCCCGAGGCGAACGAGATCAACCTCAACATCGCCCGCGTCGAGAAGCAACGCGAGCTGCTGACCCGCTCGCGAACCGAGACCAACGCCCGCGGCCGCGCCGCCGAGGAAGACGAGCAGCGTCTGCGCGCCGCGGCCCGCGAAGCATCGAGCCGGCTCGCCGCGAAGGTGTCCGAGCTCGAGGAGTTCCGCAAGACCGACGTCGCCGACGCGTTCGACCGGGCAATCCGCCAGGCGCACAACGCCGCCGCCAACGCCCGCGGAGGCAAGGACACGGCGCGCGATTCGGGCACCGTCGCGACGGCACTGTCGAACCAGTCCAAGGGGCTGCTGCAGATGCGCCGGGCGCAGATGAACCTGGGCATCTCGCGGACGTACGAGTCGTTGAGCCTGCTCGGGCTGCCCGACTACACGAGACTCTCCGAAGAAGCGATGACCGAGGCGCAGGACTCGCACGAAGCCGCGGTCACCTCGCTCGACACTGCGGTCGGCGCGATGCGTCGGCTCCGTGTCCCTGGCGACCTGGGCGACCGGATCAAGAGCGCGGCGGACATGCTCGAGCGGTACGCACAGACGCCGCTGGGCGAGGCCCCGAACCTCGCCGAGGCGCCCGAGCCGATCGAGGACGACGCCGGGTTTGATGAGGACTTCGACGACGAGCCCTCCTTCGACGAACCCAGCTCGTCCGACGAGGACGAGGAAGGGTGATGGAAGCGCCCGCCGACGCCCTGCCCGGAATCCCGACGCCCGCGACCGTTGTGCAGCACCTGATCTCGCCGGCTGAGCCCGCGATTGCGCGGGTGGTCAAGTCCGAGGTGTGCACCGCCGGGCGCAAAGCCGCGGGCTTCGTCCGCCATGTCGAGCTTGACGTCTCGGGCACGCCCATCGCGGGCAAGTTCCGCGCGGGCCAGTCGTTCGGCGTGGTCCCCCCCGGGCTCAACGAGAAGGGCAAGCCACACAAGCTCCGGCTCTACTCCATCGCGTCCCCCACCGCCGGCGAGGACGGGCAGGGCAACATCCTCGCGACCACCGTCAAACGCACCATCGACGAGGACTGGAAGGACCACCGCCTCTTCCTGGGCGTCTGCTCGAACTACCTCTGCGACCTGCACGAGGGCGACGAGGTGATGATCACCGGGCCGGCCGGTAAGCGGTTTGTCCTGCCCGAGAATCTCGCGGCGCATGACTACGTTCTCTTCGCGACGGGCACGGGCATCGCCCCGTTCCGCGCGATGATCGGCGACCTGCTGGCCGCGGGCATGCCCTCGCGGGTCACGCTCATCATGGGCACGCCCTACGCGACGGACCTGCTCTACGACGACTACTTCCGCGCGCGCGCCGATGAGCATGACAACTTCACGTACCTCACCGCCGTCAGCCGCGAGCGCCAGGACGACACCGACGAGCGGCTGTACGTGCAGGACCGCTTGCGCACGCATGCCGATGACCTGACGCCGATGCTCGAGTCCGATCGCACGCTCGTCTACGTCTGCGGCATCGCGGGCATGGAGATCGGGATCTTCCGCGAGATGGCCACGATGCTGCGGGGGCCGGCGCTGGGGCAGTACCTGACGATCGACGAGTCGGTCTCGGCCAACCCCGCGGCGTGGGAACGCAAGATGATCCCCCGCCAGATCAAGCCGACCAAGCGGATGTTCCTCGAGGTCTACTGACCCCGAGCCCGCATCGAACTGGTCGAAAAGTGCCGCGAGCGTCCGCGACCGGCCGGATCTCATGGCACGCCGGGATATCAGCGAATCTGGCCGGGCGCTCACGCTCGCGGCTCCTCCGGGTCACCGGGCGGACCGCAGCGCCGCGATCCGCTTCTCGGTCGGCGGGTGCGTCGAGAACATGTTCACCAACGCCGACCCGCCCCGCAGGTTCGACGCCAATGGCTCGACGATGAACAGGTTGTTCTGCGCCGGGTTTGGCTGCATCAGCGGGATTCGCTTGGAATAGGCATCGAGCTTGAGCAGGGCGTTGATCAGCCCGTCCGGCGTGCCCGCAATCGCGGCGCCGTCCGCGTCGGCGACGAACTCGCGTGATCGCGAGATCATCGCCTTGATCAGCGCCGCCCCCACCGCCGCCACGATGACGACCACGATCATCACCAGCGGGTTGGTGTCTCGGCTGCTCCCGCGGGTCATCCAGAACCCCCACTGCGCCAGGAACGCGAGCACGCCGGCGATCGTCGCGGCGATGCAGCTCGTCAGCGTGTCCCGGTTCTTGACGTGCGCCAGCTCGTGGGCGGCGACGCCGCGGAGTTCATCCGGGCTCAGCAGACGCACCGCGCCGTGCGTGAAGCAGACCGCGGCCTTCTTGGGGCTCCGCCCCGTTGCGAAGGCGTTGGGCGCTTCGTGCGGCGCGAGGTAGACCTTGGGCGTCGGGATGCCCGCGATGTACGCCAGCTCCTCGACCATTTTGTAGATCTCGTGGTCCGGGTGCACCGGCTGGGCGCGCATCGCCTTGATGGCGATTTTGTCGGAGAAGAACCACGCGACGACGTTCATCGCCCCACCGAGCGCGAGGGCCATGATCATGCCCCCGGTGCCCCACATCGACCCCACAGCGACGAAAAGGCCCATCATTCCGCCCAGCAGGATCACCGTCTTGATGTTGTTCGCCCAGATAATCCCGGCGTTCGGCTTCGTGCTCATCGTGTCCTGCTTCCGTGTCTGCCCGCTCCGGTTTCACCCGCGAGCCTCGTGGGATGGTAGAGCCCGCGAGAACTCGCCTGTTTCGGGGAGTCGCTTGCCGGGGCATTCGCCCGCCCGGGGCGGGCAGATTCGCCAGCCCGCCCGATCCCCAGATCGGCTACGATGGTCCCCTGCGGCGTGTTCGCGCCGCATGTTGCTCGCTGGCACGGATTGCACCGCGAGCCCGGATCCGCACCGCATGGACGCCGCCTTGATTGGTTGCCGTCGTCATGCGCGCCCGCTCTGGAACCTCGCCCCGCTCACGCAGCGCGACCGTGCCCCTCGAGGGCGCGGCGTTCACGCTCGCGTGCGTCGTGGTCGCCGGGTCCGCGGTGCTCATGAAGGAAGCGGCCCACACGCCCGCGGGGTTCCCGGCGCTGGTCGCGACATCGACGCCCGACGGACGCGCCCGGGTCATGCATGCGTCAGACATCCGCCCCGCCGCTGAGTTAGAGCCCGAGGTGATCCTGATCATCGAGGACGAGCCCGAGCCGGAGCCCGAGGTCACCCGCTGGTTCGACGGGCGCCCGGTGCGCCCCGCTGGGACGCGCATGATGAAGGTCACGGCATACTCGCCCGACGCGCGCTCATGCGGGGACCACGCCGACGGGCAGACCGCGACGCTGCACTCGGTCTGGACCAACGGCATGCGCCTGGTCGCGGCGGACACTTCGGTGCTCCCGTTCGGCTCGATGCTGACCATCCCCGGGTACGCCGGCGACTCGGTCGTGCCCGTGCTCGACCGGGGCGGGGCGATCAAGGGCGAGCGGCTCGACCTGCTGATGCCCTCGCACGAGCGGGCCCGGGCGTGGGGCGTGCGCGAGCTTGAGGTGACGGTGTGGGAGTACGCCGACGGCTTGCCCGCGCCGGACCCCCGCCGCGTGCGCTAAATCCCGGTTATCAAGAAACTGACGATTGATCGCCCCACGGCTGCGCCGGCTTGTCCGCCGGGCCCGGGGGTGGGTAGACGCCGTTCGTATCCGCACGGAGGATCGCCCGGGCCTCGAGGCGCAGGCCGTCCACGATCAAACGCAAGCGGTCCATGTCGGCGTGCCCGGCTTCGTCGAGCAGGGCGGACGAGTCGATGGGCTCGCCGACGACGCAGGCAACGCGCTTGGTGAACGGCCGCGGCAGCGACCCGCGGGGCCAGGCGTCGTGGGCACCCTCGATGCCGACGGGGAGAACGGGGCAGCGCGCACGTTTGACGATGACCGCGACGCCGCGCTTGAACTCGCCGACGGTGCCGTCGTGCGAGCGCGATCCCTCGGGGAAGATCACGACGGGGCGGTTTTTCTTGAGAGCGCCGAGCACCGCGCGCATCGCCGCGGTGTCGCCGCCCTCTTCCTTGATCGGCACCGCCCCGACCAGCGCGATCAGCTGCCCGAACAGGGGGAGCTTGAACAGTCCCAGGCGCGCGACATACATCGCCCGGCGCCCGGGGATCGCGACGCCGACGATCGGCGGGTCCAGGTACGACTGGTGGTTCGCGACGACGAGCACGGGCCCGGTCGCGGGCATGTTCCGCCCGCCGCGCCACCGGTGGCGGAACCCGATCTTGCAGACGAGGAACGACATCGCCCGCCCGATGTCGTGCGCCACCGCCCCCACGAATCTCGCGGCGGGATTGGACCCGGCTTCGTCGGTTCCCATCGGGTCAGTCGCCCAGCCCGGCATCGGTCGCGAGCGACGACACCCGCTCGCGGACCGTCTCTTCCATCCGCGTGACCACCTCGTCGGCGGTCATCTCGGAAGTGTCGAGCACGACCGCATCGTCGGGGCAGATCAGTGGACCATCGGCGCGGGTGGAGTCCACCCGGTCGCGCTCGAGGATCCGCTCGAGCATCACCGAGTCCTCGGCGGCGTGCCCCTCGGCCCGCAGCTGCTCGGCGCGGCGGCGGGCCCGCACGTTCGGGTCCGCGTCGAGGTAGAACTTCACCATCGCGTCGGGGAAGACGATCGAGCCCTGGTCGCGCCCTTCGGAGACGAGCCTCGGGTGCTGGGCGGCGATGATCCGCTGCTTGCGGACCATGTGGCTCCGCAGCTCGCCGAGCGTGGCGACCCACGAGACCGTCGCCGTCACGTCCGTGTCGCGGATGCGCTTGTTGTACGGGTCGTCCCACGCGAGGATCACGGGCGGGTCCTGCGACCAGTCGAAGTGCAGGTCCGCGCCCATCACCTTTGAAACGAACTCGCCGACCTGGTCGCGGTCGAACTTCTCGTCGATGAAGATCGCCGCGGCGGCGCGGTACATCGAGCCGGTGTCGAGGAACCCGAGCCCGAGGCGTGCCGCCAGCTCGCGCGCAACGGTGGACTTGCCCGTCCCGGCGGGGCCGTCGATGGTGATGATGATCGGGTGGTCGTCGGGCACGGCGGCGGCGTGTTCGGCTAGAGATCCTGAAAGCGTGGTCGGCAAACCGTACCTCCCCGGGCCACGCCGCGTGGGGACGCCGAACACACCGGCCCCCGGGGATGGCCCCTGATTGCTGGCCCGGCTACTGAGACGCCTCTTCGAGGGCGGCTTCCAATGCCTCGCGGCTCCGGGTTACGCCCAGTGTACTGTCTCCTTGGCCTCGAAAGTCGATCGCCAGCGTTTGGTCGTACCCGACCGCCTTAATCGCCTCCACGAGCGGAAAAAGGTCGTACGGCGTGTGGACCGGGGGCGGGGGGGGCTCTTCACCGAGCATCTCCTCGAGCTCGGCGAGCAGGGCGGCTTCGCCCGTCAGCTCGGGCTCGGCAGACTCCGGTTCGGCGTCCGCGGCGCCCTCGGCGTTCACCGCTGCCGGCTCTGGCTCGGGTTTCTCGTCCTTGGGCTCGGGCTTGGCTTCGGGCTCCTCGGGCGGGTCCTCGAAACGCTGGGTCGTCGCGTTGATCGCCGAGGCGAAGGGCGTCAAACGCCGGAGGTAGCCCGGGGCGTCGTCGGTGCCCACGGCGGTCAGGAAGTCGGGCATCGTCCCCACGCGGAACCCGCCGATCTTCTTGATCAGGGCGGTCGCCTGGGCGGGGTCCGCCGTCAGGCCCGGGTGCGGGGCGAGGAGCACGTTGATCTCGAGCCGCTCGGCAAGCTCGGCGACCCGCTGCATCCGCGAGACGACACGCTCGAAAGAGGGCTCGTCATCACGGGCCTTGACCGAGACAGCCGCCGAGGAGCACCCGAGGACGCTCGCTGCCTGCACGACCCGCAGCATGCGGTCCACCGCGGCGTCGCCCGCGTCCTCGGAGACCTCGCCGAACCCGAGTGGATCGGACTCGGCGAGCACGAGGCAGGCGCACCCGGTCTTGTCGCCGCGGTCGCGGAGTTTCTCGAGCTTGGACCGCGTCGCACCCACGAGCGTGCCCGTGTTGAGCAGCAGCCCGTGCAGCCCGAGCTCGTCGCTCGCGTGGCTGGGGACATCGAGGATGTCCATGGGCTTTTTCTTGCCGCGGGGCGAGAGCTTGTCGCGGACCGAGTTGACGTTCAGCGTGAGCAACATCCGCGGCCACTGTAGCCTTGCCGGGCCCCCCAACGGGCACCGGCTCGGGCCCGGCGCGCGAACTACCATGGCGGACCCGCAGCCAAGGAGATCTGCATGTCGACCCCGGACGATCGCGTGTATTCCGAGACCCACGAGTGGCACAAGCTCGAGGACGGCGTCGTGACCGTGGGCCTGACGACGCACGCCGTCGATCAGCTGACCGACATCACGTTCGTCGAGATGCGCGAGCCGGGCACGCATGTCGCGCCGGGCGATCCGCTGGGCGAGGTCGAGAGCGTGAAGACGACCTCGGACGTGTACAGCGCGGTCGAGGGCGAGATCTCCGAGGTGAACACCGAGCTGGGCGACAACCCCGGGCTCATCAACGAGGACCCGTACACCAAGGGGTGGCTCGTCAAGATCCGCGTGGACGACGACTCCGGGCTCAGCTCGTGCGTCAGCGCCTCGGACTACGACTCGGACATCGCCTGACACACCGCGGCACGTGAACCCCGGCGGGCCTCAATCGGAACAACACAGACGTGACCCAGACGATCCGGTGCGCTGACGTTCGGATGACCTACCGGCTCGCGTCGCGCTCGGTCGAGGCGCTGCGCGGGCTGGATCTGTCCATCGACGGTCCCGGGTTCTTCGCGATCATGGGGCGGTCGGGGTCGGGCAAGTCCACCCTGCTGCACCTGCTCGGGGCGCTGGACAAGCCGGACTCGGGGACCATCGAGGTCGCGGGCACGCGCGTCGATCAGCTGGACGAGCGCAGCGCCGTCGCGTACCGCCGGCGCGGGATCGGGATCGTGTTCCAGGGGTTCAACCTGATCCCGACGATGACCGCCGTGGAGAACGTCGAGCTGCCCGGGCTGCTCGGGGGCGACGACCCGGCGATGCTCCGCCCGCGCGCCATGGAGCTGCTCGAATCGCTCGAGATCGCCGACCGAGCCACGCACCGCCCCGAGTCGATGTCCGGCGGCGAACAGCAGCGCGTCGCGATCTGCCGGTCGCTGCTGCTCAAACCCCCGGTGCTGCTGGCAGATGAGCCCACGGGCAACCTGGACTCACGCACGAGCGAGCAGCTCTGGAAACTCTTGGCCCGCGTTGCGACGGAGCACGAGACGACGGTGGTGATGGTGACGCACGAGCCCGAGGCCGCGGCGCACTGCCGGCGGGTCCACCTCGTCCATGACGGCGTGTGCGTCGATGCCTTCGACACGGAGGGGATGGATGCGAGCGGCGTGGCGGCTCGCGCTGGCCGGGCTCTCGGCTAGGCGCGTCCGCGTCATGTTGTTGATCGGGGCGGTGGCGCTCTCGGCGGCCCTGATCGCCTCGGTGTCGTGCGCGATGGCGTCGGTGAATCAGGCCGTCGGCCGCCAGCTCGAGACTCAACTCGGGCGCGCCGACGCGCGCCTGCGGCCCGCCGGCTCGGGCATGGTGATGCCTCGGACGGTGCTTACCCGCGTCGAATCGTGGGAAGGCGTGACCCGCGTGACGCCGATCCGCGAGGAGTCCGTCTCGCTGCGCATGAACGTCGCGATGCTCGAACCGGTCGAGGGCGACGCGTCGCGGTTCGCGTCGCGTGAGATCGCGGCGGGCTCCTCCGCCGTCGCGACGGGCGTGCCCCTGACCCGTGCCGAGCGGCTCGAAGATCTCGAACTGCTCGCCGGCCGCCTGCCCGAAGCCCCGGGCGAAGTTGTCATCGACGCGATGCTCGCCGAGCGGTTCACGCCCGAGTTCATCCAAGACGCCGACCGCGGCGGCCCGAGCTTCTCGCTCAAAACGGGCGACGCGTCGTACCTCGACCGCGACGCCCCGCTGGTGCCGGGCGAAGCGGACGCGGATCTCGCGGCGGCGGTCAACGGCGCCGTCGGCCCGCGCCCGGGCGACACCATCGAGTCCGTCCGCCTGTTCCGACGCTCGACCGGGCTCACCATCGTCGGCATCGCCCGCCCCCCACCGCTCGGCGGGCGCCCGCGGGCGTACATGAGCCTGGAGACCGCCGAAACACTCGGCGGCGACCGCCCGGGGTACTCTGAGGTCGAGATCGAGCTGGCTGAGGGCGTGGACCCCGACGCGTTCGTGCTCGCACACCGCGACGCGTTCGGCACCCTGGCCGTGCTCACGACGACCGAGCGTGTGACCTCGGGCGTCGAGAAGAACATGAGCTCGAACCAGGTCGGGTTCATCCTCGCGAGCCTGCTCGCGTTCCTGTCCGCGTCGTTCATCATCATGACGGGGCTGACGACGGGGCTCGCCGAGCAGCAGCGGGCGCTCGCGGTGCTGCGTTGTATCGGCGCGACGCGGTCTCAACTCGCGCAGAGCCAGCTCATCCACGGCGCGTTCGTCGGCACCGCCGGCGCCGTGATCGGCGTGCCGATGGGCATCGGGTTCGCGTGGCTGCTCACGACGTACTTCCACGAGCGCGTGCCGACGGGGCTGGCCGTCTCGCCCCGGTGGCTCGCGGTGGCGGCGCTGGGGTCGATCGGAGCGGGCCTCGTCGGCGCGGCGTGGCCCGCGTGGGTGACCTCGCGGATGAGCCCGCTCGCCGGGCTCAGCGCCCGCTCCAAGAGCGCGACCGCCAAGGGCATCGCGCTGGCGAGTGGCCTCGGGTTCGTCGGGCTCGCGGTGATGCTCGCGACGGTCATGATCCCCGACGACGGGCAGATGGTCTTCTGGGGGTACGCGACCGTCGGGCTGCCGGCGATGTTCGTGGGGTATTTCCTGCTCTCCGTGCCCGCCGTCGCGATCGTCTCGCGCCTCGCGTCGCCCGTGCTGACCAAGCTCTTACGCCTGCCGCCGTCCGTGCTCGAGCGGACGGTCCGCGCGACGCCCTACCGCCACGGGTTCACCGCCGGCGCGATGATGGCCGGGCTGTCCCTGATGGTCGCCGTCTGGACCAACGGCGGCGCCTTCCTCCGCGACTGGCTCGGCCGCATCGACTTCCCCGACGCCTTCGTCTCCGGGCTCGCCCTCACGCCCGAAGCCCAGCAGACCATCGACGACCTGCCCTTCGTCACCGAGACGTGCGCTATCTCGCTCTACCCCGTCGAGACCGACGCGTTCGGCGTCCGCGCCCTCCAGCAGTACAAGACCACGTTCGTCGCGTTCGAGCCCGAGCCCTTCTTCCGCATGGCGTCGCTCGACTTCGTGCAGGGCGAGCCGGACTACGCCAAGCGCCGGCTGTCGGAGGGCGGGGCCGTCATCGTCGCCCGCGAGTTTCTGATCGCCAAGGGCATCGGCGTGGGCGAGACGTTCACCTGCCGCGGCGCGGACGGCGAGCCGCACGACTTCGAGATCGTCGGCGTCGTCACCAGCCCGGGCCTCGAGTTGGTGTCCAAGTTCTTCAACATCGGCGACGAGTTCATCGAGCAGGCGTTGCACGCCGTCTTCGGCTCGCGCGACGACATGCGCACCATCTTCGGCGCCGACTCGATCCAGCTCATCCAGATCGAGCTGAACCCAGAGATCGACGACGCGGAAGCCGTGACCGAGCTGCGCCGTGCCCTCTTCGGCGCGGGGATCATGGACGCCGGATCCGGGCGCAAGATCAAGGGCGAGCTGATCATGCTCGTGGGCACGAGCCTGGTCGTGTTCAGCTCCGTCGCGGTGGGCTCGATGCTCATCGCGTGCTTCGGCGTGGCGAACCTGATCGCCGCGGGAATCCACACGCGGCGGTTCGAGTTCGGCGTGCTGCGGTCGGTCGGCGGGTCCAAGGGGCTGCTGACGCGCCTCATCGGCGCCGAGGCCTGCATCATCGCGCTGACGGCCTGCGTCGTGGGCACCGCGATGGGGCTGCAGAGCGCGTGGGCCGGGCGCACGCTCTACCAGCATCTCATTGGTGTGGACCTGCACTTCCGAATCCCGTTCGTCGCGATCGCGTGCGGCTGGGCGTTCGTGATCACGCTGACCATCGGCGCCGCGGCACCGTCCATGGTGATCCTCAACCGGCGCAAGCCGCGCGAGCTCCTCGCATCCGGGCGGTAAGCGCCTCCGTGCGCTCCGTCATACCCCGCTCCCCGATCAACCCTCGCAGAGCTTCTTGAGCTTTGCCAGCCCGTCCGCCCAGCCCGCCTCGAACTCACCGGGATCACCGTCGGCGAACTCCCCGGCCATCCGGTGCGAGATCGAGACGCGGCACCCGCTGCCCGCGTCCTCGAACGCGACGGTCATGTTCATAATCACCGCGCCGGGCATGGTGCAGTCGCCACGGAAGCGGACCTTCTTGCCCTCCTTGATCATGGTGACCCACCCGAGCATGTTCTCATCACCGTTGGCGTAGGTCATGGAGAAGATGCCACCCACGCGTCGCTCGATCTTCGACGGCTGCGTCTTGCGCGTCTCCTCGTTCTCGTAGAACCAGTCCGGCGCGCCCTCGAAGAACAGGTCGAACACCTTTGTTCGCGGCGCGTCGATCGTCACCTGAGTCTCCACCACCGCGACGCGTGCGGGCTGATCCAGAAGCTTGGTCCCCATGTCAGTCTCCTTTGTCCCGGGCGCCTCGGCCCGGCGTTTGAGGTTCATCAGCGATCCGGCCCACCGGTCTTCGTACCGCGAGACCCACCGCTCGTACACACGCCGCAACGGCACGGCGTTCAGATGATTCCAACGCGTCCGCCCCTCCTTGCGGGATACGAGCAGACCGGCGTCCTCGAGCACCGTGAGATGCTTCATCACGCCGAACCTGGTCATCTCGGGCACGCACGCGACGAGATCACCGGTGGTCCGGGGGCCGTCGCGCAGCTCGTCGAGCAACGCCCGGCGCGTCGGGTCCGCCAACGCCCGCCATACATTGTCCAGTGGCTCATCCATGCGCGCTCGATGCGTGTCGGTCCGTGACACGCACCTACTCAGAAAATCGGTGCCAGCACCGGGTTCACGTCGGTCATCTCAGCGTTCGGCATGGGACTTCAACCTTTCAAACTGGCAGCGCCACCCGGGCTCGGCCTTCGGGTCATCTCCTCGGGGGCGTGCCCGATCTCCCGCGTGAGCGAGGCCCACACCCGCTCGGGCCGAGCCTCGACGCGGAGGCCCACCTTGAGATCAACCGTGAGGCTTTGCATGCCTGAATTCCTTCGAGAAGAGATATGTGACTATATAGTCACGTATAGCCCAAAGCAAGCCATACTTCCGGCTTTTTTCGCCCCGGCTAGGCTTCCGGGTCCGGGGCGATGCCCCCCAGTGGAGCCCCCATGCAGCAGAAGGCCAAAGCAGGAGCCGGAATCGGGACCGTCGTCCTTGTCGTCGCGATCATCGCCCTGCGGATGATGGGCGGCTCGGGATCGGGCACGACCGCCTCGACGCCCCCGGGATCGGACACGCCACGCGACGCGGAGGCCCGATCGGCGACGCCTCGCGCTGCCGACCCCACCCCCACCTCCCCGACACCCACCGCGGACGACGGCGGGGCCGCCGAGATCGACCGCCTCTACCAGAGCGAGACTTCCGACGTGTTCATCACCATCGCCGGCCGCGTGGACCGCATCCTCCCCGACGACAACGAGGGCTCGCGCCACCAGAAATTCATCGTCAAGCTCTCCTCCGGGCAGACGATCCTGATCGCCCACAACATCGACCTCGCCCCCCGCGTCCCGCTCGACCGCGGCGATCAGGTCCGGCTCCACGGCGAGTACGAATGGACCAACCAGGGCGGCACCATCCACTGGACCCACCACGACCCCGACGGGTACCGCTCGGGCGGCTGGATCGAGCACGACGGCAACCGGTACGAGTGAGCCCGGCCTGCACAACGGGCTTCACGCGGGCCCCGCGGGGCTGTACGCTTCTCATATGAAGATCAGGGGAACACTGCGGGCGGCGTGCGTGCTCATTGCCCTCGCGGCGGCTGGCGCTGCCGCGGACGTCGTGACGCTCAAGGACGGCCGCGTGATCGAGGGACGCATCACCGCCGAGTCGGGCGGCGCCGTCACGATCGAGACGATGGTCTCCAACATCCGCACCATCGAAGAGATCCCCAAGTTTCGGATCGCCAGCATCGAGCGCAAACCCCTCGCGGACGATTTCTTCGAGCCGGCCCGCCCGGCGAGTGACGAGGATTCCCCGCCGGACCGGGTTGATCGCCGCGCCGAGCGCGATCCACCAAGCTCCGCGCTTCGCGACGCGGACGAGCCCAAGACGATGTACGTGATCGTGCCGATCGAGGGCACGATCGGCGAGGAGGTCACCGCCTCGGGCGTGCGCGACTCGATCGAATTCGCGCACCGGCGACGCGTGAACCACATCGTATTCGTCGTTGACTCCCCCGGCGGGTACCTCTACGAAGCACGCCAGATCATGGACGTGCTCCGCGAGTTCGACGAGGAGACGGTATTCCACACCTACATCGACGGCGGGGCGATCAGCGCCGCCTCCGTCTTCGCCGCGGGCGCGGACCACATCTACGTCGCCCCGGACGCGAGCCTCGGCGGGGCCGTCGCGTACTCGCGCAACAACTCCACAGGCGCGACCCAGGTGGACGCGAAGCTCAATTCGATCTGGGCGTCCGAACTCGCGGCCCGCGCCGAGAGCAAGGGGCACCCGGGCGACGCCTTCCGGGCGATGGCCGAGCAAACGGCCGAAGCCTGGCTGACCGAGGACGGCTCGCTCCACGGCTCGCGCACGTCACCCGAAGACGAGCAGATCGACGGCAAGTCCACGATCCTCACGCTGCGTGCGAGCCAGATGGTGCGTGCCGAGATGGCCGAACTGCTCGACCTCGGGGCCGAGAGCATCGGCAAGTCCCGAGACCTGCCCGGGTGGCACGAGACGCCGCGCATCGGCGAGCGAGCCATGGCGACCGCCGCCAAACGGCGCCAACGCCTGATCGATCGGCACTCGCACCTGCGCCGCAACCTGGACCTCGCGATCGAGGCGGCGGC
>BQJQ01000001.1 GCA_021604785.1 Phycisphaeraceae bacterium | reverse complement strand
CTCGTCGTTGTCGATCACAAGGATCGCTCCGCGCGATCGTTCACTCATGGGTCTCTCCGTGGCTGATGGTTTCCCGGACGCTCTTGCCGATCGCTTCGAGGAGGAGTGGGGCGTTGTAGGGCTTGCCCACGAACGCGGTGGCGCCGGCGTCCAGGGCTCGCTGGCGTGCTTCGTCTTGCACGTTTGCCGAGACGACAAAGATGGGTGTTTCGCGCGTTGCGGGCTGCGAGCGCAGGATCGCGAGGACCTCGAACCCGTCCATGCCGGGCATCCGGAGGTCGAGGACGACGCAGTCTGGCGGGTCGCACTGGGCGGACTCGACGCCGGTGTCGCCGCGGGCTTCGTGGGTCACGCGGTACCCCGCGGCTTCGAGGCGGATGCGGAGGGCTCTGCCCAGGGCGACTTCGTCGTCGATGACGAGCACGTGGTTAGGCTGCACAGGCGGCTCCTCGGGGTGCGGTCAGGCTTGCGATGGCATCCTCGATCTGGTCGGGCACGCGCCATATGCCGTGCTGTGCGATCTCGATGGGGAAGGGATGGCCGAGTGATTTTGTGGCCAACTTGAGGCGGGCGATCCACCGGCCCGGGTCGCTCGATACGCCCGCAACGAAGCAGGAGGCGTCGGCCGCATCGATGATGATGTCAAGGGAGAAGCAGGTCGCCTGGAGAAACGCGCGGATGGCGTCGGGCTGGGGCAAGGTTTCGGTGGGTGAGACGCGGAGCGCGACGAGGTCCGACCCGACGTTCATGTCGATAAGGAAACATGCGTAGTGCTGCATCAAGGCAGTGGGATCGGCGGGCGGGAGCGTGAAAGAGAACGTGCTCCCCTCGCCGTAGGTGCTTTCGACGCCGATCTTGCCGAGGTTGAGCATCGCGAGCTGCGCGCAGATGGACAGGCCCAATCCGAATCCTTTGACCCGCTCGGTCTGGGTGAGATCCACCTGGCTGAACCGGTTGAAGATCAGGGACAGGTCCTCTGCGGGGATACCCCTTCCGGAGTCTTCGACCGAGATCCGCGTCGCGCCGCCCTGGTCGGGTGAGACCCGGACGGTGATCTGGCTGCCCTCGTCGGAGAACTTGATCGCGTTGATGAGGAGGTTCGTCAGCACGCGCCCCGCTTTTTCGAGGTCCGCGTAGAAGGGCGGGGTGCCGGGCTCGATGTGCTCGTGGATGGTGATGTTCTTCGCCAGGGCACGCCGGGCCATCGGGCGGCGGACAGCTTCGAGCAGCTCGGCGGGCTCGTGCGGGCGGCGGTCCACGCGCAGGATCCCGGCCCGCATCTTGGCGCTGTCCAGGAAATCATCGACCATGTGCGCCATGTCGATCACCGCGGAATCGACGTACCGGAGGTACTCGAGCTGCTGGTCCGTGGTGGGGCCGGCGATGCCGTCGGCGATGATGGATGCGAACTCCTTGATGACCGAGAGCGGGGTCCGGAGATCGTGGGCGACGTCCGCAACGAACGCGTGGGCTGTGTTCGTCATCGTGTTGAGCTTGGTGTTTTTGCTTTCAAGGTCGTGGTTCGCGTGCTTGAGCGCCCGCACGAGGTCGCGGTTGCTCTGCTCGAGCACGAAGCGGCGGGAGCTGCCCCGAATCACGCCGGTGATGTACCCGGGCTCGCGCATCGCGCGTTCTTTCATGACGTACCGCGAAGCGCCCGACTCAAGCGCGCGGGTGGCGATTTCTTCGCTGCCCGAGCTTGTCATGAGGATAACAGGCCCGGCGTTGGTGGCGAGCAGGTGCGGCAGCCATTCGAGCCCGGTTCCGCTGGGCATTTGGTAGTCGCAGAGGAACACGACCGGGCCGAGCGCGGGGATGTTTTGCAGCGCATCGGCGGGGTCCGTGAACGGCTCAACCCGCGGCGGGGCTGTGTCGTCGAGTTCCGCGGCTGTGACCGTGATGGCGCGCGTCAAAAGGCCGAGGTGCCCCTCGCTGTCATCGATGAGGATGACGGTGATTGGGTGTTGTGGTTTGTTTGGTGTCATGGGGGTGGCTCCGGTTGAGCAGGTCGTATCGGAACCTTGGCTGCGCCACGTTTGAGGTTCGACACAGTCTGGGACAGGGCTCGGATCGCCTTTTCCGGTCGTGCGGCTGCCGGGGCGGGTAGAGGCCGCGGCCATGAGGAAGGAGCCGATAATCGGGCGAAGGACGGTGTCTGTCACAAGCGTGGGGGAGAGGGTGCCGATACCGACTCGGTGGTGCGCACCGAACCGTTGCGGGGCGTGCCTATGCGCCGCACCTCTCGGGATGCCTGACTCCATGACTTCTCTGAGTGACACGCAACGCGCACGGCTGGAGCGTGGGACCCACCTGAGCTGGGTGCACTGGGCCGTCATCGCGCTCTCGCTTGTGCTCACCGTGTCGGCCTGGCATTTCTCGCGCATGCAGGTGCGTGACAAGGCCGAGCAACGGTTTGAGCGCGAGGCGAGCCAGGTCTTGGATCTTGTGCAGGATCGGATGCACAAATATGAGGATGCGCTGTGGGGTGGTGTTGCGCTCTTTCACGCAAGCCAGCAAGGCGGCGTGAACTACGACGAATGGGTCGCCTACTCGGAGAGCGTGCGGATCGACGAGCGGTATCCCGGCATCAACGGCATCGGGGTTATCAACGCGATTGGTCCCGACGAAGTTGAGGCATTTCTTGCTGAGCAGCGGGAGCGGCGCCCAGCCTTCGAGATTCACCCCGCGCACGGGGAAGATGAGTTCTGGCCCATCACCTACATCGAGCCGGTTGAAGCGAACCGCGCAGCCGTCGGGCTCGACATGGCGCACGAAGCGAACCGTTTCGACGCGGCGAAGAAAGCGCGCGACACGGGCGCCGCCCAGATCACGGGGCCGATCGTGCTGGTGCAGGATGCGCAGCAGACACCCGGGTTCTTGTTCTTTGCGCCGTTTTACGAAGGCGTGGCCCACCCGGAGCCTGTCGATCGGGTCGAGACGATCCGCGGGCTTGTGTACGCGCCGTTCGTCGTGAAGCGACTGATGCAGGGGGTCCTCCACAAGGAGAACCGGCATGTCGGGGTCCGGCTCACCGACGGCAGCAGCATTATTTACGACGAGCTCGTTGCGACCGAGTCAGACTACGACCCGTCGCCGCAGTACACGAAGGCCGAGGCTGTTTCGTTTTACGGGCGGACATGGACGTTCGAGATCGCGAGCGGTGTTTCATTCGACGCGGCCTCGGCGAATTCGCAGCCGTTCTTCATTCTGGTTGCCGGGTTGATGATCGAGGGGCTGCTCGTTTGGCTGTTCTTGTTCCACGCCCGCGCAAGCCGGCACGCACTCGCGTTTGCCGATCTGGTGAGCACGGACCTGAAGCGCACGCAAGCCGAGGCGGTGGCCGGGGCGAGCCGTGCCGAATCGAACGAGCGTGAGATCCGGACGCTGCTCGACGCGATGCCCGCGTACATCTACTACAAGGATGGCAACAACACGATCCTGGATATGAACCAGACCGCTGCGGATGCGATGGGCATGCCGATCGAGGCGGTCCGTGGGCACAAGACCGAGGAGTTCTTCCCGGCCAAGAACGCGGCGGAGTTCCTCGTGGCCGACCGGGCCGTGCTCGCGTCCGGGGAGCCCGAACTCGGGATTGAAGAGGTTCACGAAGGCGGGAACGGAGACCGCCGGATCATCAGAACCGACAAAATACCGCTGGCAAACGAGCACGGCGCATACGACCGCATCCTAGCGATCGCGACGGACATCACCGAACTGCGCGAAGCACAAGATCGGTTCGACCGGGCGGTCACGGGCTCGGCGGACGGGCTCTGGGATTACAACCCCGCGACCGGCGATGTCTGGTACTCCGACCGGTTCAAGGACCTCGTCGGGTATGCCCCCGAAGAGTACGGCCTCCTTGCACACCGGCTCGAGTCATGGCTCAGTCTGCTCCACCCGGAGGACAAGGAAGGGAATCTCCAGGCGATCGAGGCGCACCTGAGCAGCGACGCGCCGTACGACCATCAGTTCCGCATGCGGATGCGCACGGGGCAGTACCGTTGGTTCCGGGCTCGCGGGCAGGCTTTGCGGAGTGAAGACGGGACAGGCGTTCAGATGTCGGGATCGATCACTGACATCTCGGTGCTCCGTGAGGCGCACGAAGAGTTGACGCGGAAGAACGTCGAGCTCGAACGGTTCGTGTACTCCGCGTCGCACGACCTGAAAGCCCCGTTGCTCACGATCATCGGGTACGCCGAACTGGGCGTTGGCGATGCCGGGAAGGTGGCAGCCGACGAACTGCGGGACTATTTCAGGCGTGTCGCGCGTGCCGGGAACAAGCTCAACGAGACCGTGGACGACCTGCTTGAGTTGAGCCGGCTCGGGCGGGCGCATCACGAGCCCGAGGAGATCGCGCTCGACGGGTTGCTCGATGACATCATCGCGGCGCTTGAGCAGGGTCTGAACGAGAAGCACGTATGCATCGAGCGGTCGCTCGAGCACCCTTCGGTGTACGCGGACCGGGTCCGGATCGGGCAGATCATGCAGAACCTGGTCGCGAACGCGATCCGCTATGGGTGCTCGGCTGCCGGGCCCGTTATCGAGATCGGTTCCCGGCTCGAGGGCGAGTATGTCCATCTCTTTGTCCGCGACAACGGCGACGGGATCGCGCCCAAGCACCACGACCGCATCTTCGAGCTCTTCAACCGGCTCAGCGCGGAAGAAGGTGGCACGGGGGTCGGTCTTGCCATTGTGCGTCAGGTCGCCGAGTCACTCGGCGGGCGCGCGTGGGTTGAATCCGAAGAAGGGCAGGGGGCCACATTCTGGGTGTCCTTGGGCCACACGAGCACACAGCCAGAGACCGCGTCTGCTTGCGAGCAAGCTGACATCGAGGAGATCGCATGATGCCCGCATCGAAATCAGTCCGGCCGGTACATTTCTTGCTCGTCGAGGACGACGAGGACCACGCGGGGCTCATTTCGCGGGCACTGCGTGACAACCGGGTCGCGAACACGGTCTCGCACGTCGTCAACGGCGAGCAGGCGATGGCATTCGTGAATCGGCATTCGCCGTACGAGGACGCTGATCGACCCGACGTCATCCTGCTCGACCTGAACCTGCCCCGCATGGACGGGCACGAGGTGCTCGCCGCGATCAAGTCTGACCCGGATCTCTGCTCGATCCCCGTGGTTGTGCTGACGACGTCGCACGCCGATGCTGACCGGTCCCGCGCGTACTCGGCACACGCAAACAGCTACCTTGTGAAGCCGCTGAACTTCGAGAGTTTTCAGGCGCTTGTTCAGGAACTGAAGATGTACTGGACCGTCTGGAATGAGCCGGCACCCGCCACGGCATGATCGTGTCTGGGGCCTGAACAGAGAGGGCGGGATTCGAAGCGGGGTGGGTGAGTACACCGCTAGATGTACCGGAATCGATCTAGGTGATTCGGGAGAACAGACCTGGGTGTCCGGTATGTATCCGGTTGCTACCGAAATTGTCCGAGTTCGAAGCGCTGGTTTGGAATTCACGCTGGTACTCAGGGCATGGCAGGCGGCTTGTGAGGTAGATTCTGCTTGGGCTCATGCATGGCAACTACGGACCTGCCTACCCCAGATGTGTCCTTATGCGAAATGTCGCACGGCAGGTGGACTCGATTCTCGGGGCGGCCAGCTTGGCGTAGCACAACAAGTTGCTGGCCCCTACCTGGGGCAGCCGGCGAGGAACGCGGTCACGAAGCAGTCAATGTCATCGACGTTGAGCGAGCCGTTGAGGTCGCAGTCAGCCGCAGACCCGCCGCCGAGGAAGGCGGTCACGAACGCGTCGATGTCGTCCACGTTCAGCGTGCCGGTGCAGTCGATGTCCGCCCGGCAGACGACGGCGTCAAGGGCGTCGAAGTCGCCACTGGTCGGGAAGGCCTCGTTGGTCCCGCCCGCGCCGTCCGTGGTGTCGAGTTGTGTCGCGGCGAGGAACGCCTGCGCGGCGCGCCCCTGGAAGACGTACGACTGGAAGTTTGAGCCCGGGTTATCCGGGTCGGCGATGGGCAGGCCCGTGTCCGGGTGGATGTAGTCCTCGGTCGCGTCAAAGTCGGCGTTGATGAGGTCGCTGGCCAGCACAAGGTCGGCGGTATTGGCGCACCCGTCGAAGTTCAGATCGCCGGAGACGAAACGGAACTGGGTGATGCCGTTGGCCGCGTCGTCATTGAAGTCGCCCGGGGTGAGGTCCATGGCGTCCGCGGCGTCCCCGATCGAGATGTCGGCGAACCCGTCGCCGGCGGGGTCGGTCGGGGCGCCGTACGAGTCGTGAATGTACTCGAAGAACCCACCGGAGACGACGCGTGTCTCGCCGTAGACGAAAGACTCGTCGGCGGTGCGCGTCGGGGCGGTCTCGCTGTCGGAGTTGAGGCGCAGCCCGAGCATCGGGTTGGTGCCGTAGTAGGCGACGCGGGAGACGGCGTCGGGGTTGAACCCGTCGGTGTTCGAGATCTCCTGCTCGGGCGAGCGGACGTACTCCTTGCCGCCGTTGTCCGACCACGCGAACTCGTCGATGATCTGCAGCGGGTCGATCCTCGAGGCGGCCGGGTTGCCCGCGACGGGGGTCTCAAAGCCGAAGTCGATCTTGCCGTCGTAGTTAACGTCCGGGTCGATGTCCTTGCGGAAGGCGGTGGAGTACGTGCCGTCGGTCGCCGCGCGTCGGCGGACGAGGAGGAAGGTAGACGAGTCGTCGTTGGAGAGCTTGCCGGGCGTGTCGCTCGTGGCGATGTGGGTGTCCTTAAAGCTATCGCCGTTGGCGCCGGCGGGCATGAAGAGAGGGATGAAGGAGTTGGCGTCGGTGCCGTTGTAGAGGACGAGGAACCCGTTGGCGCCGATGGTGAGCCCGTCGAGGCTGAAGGCCTCGTCGATCTCGGCGGGGCTCTCGGGGATGTTGTCGCCGTCATCGGCACCGCCCTTGAACACGGCGACGGCGTACCCGTCAAGGCTCATCCCGGGGACGCCGTAGAACTCGATGTACTCGGCGAAGTCATCGGACGAACTGGCCGACCCGACCGGGTTCTGCAGGACCTCGTTGATGACGACCTGGGCGTCAGCGCCGGCGGCGGCGCCCGCGAGAAGCGCAAGGCAAGCGATGCGGTTCATGGGATCTCTCACTCTAGGGTTTAAGGGGATCTCTCTCGAATCAGCGATAGCGTCCCGTGACCATGTCGCCGGTGAACACGTCGCTGGCGTTGAAATCGGGATAAACGGGAAGCCCGCGCGCGTTAAGCTCATACGGCTCGCCGGTGTTGGGGTCTTCCCAGTCGTAGTTCTTGTCGCCGTTGACGTCCTGCAGCGGCTCGACGTGCCCGTCGGCCATCAGGAAGTTGGCGTCGGTGCGGTCGTGCCCGGCCTTGCTGCCGGTACCGCCGGGCGCCTTGCCGCGCCCGTGGGCAGGGCCGAAGTCGGCGAACGATTGCTTGGCGAAGCTGCTGCCCACGAAGAAATTCGGAGCATCACCCAGCGACTTGCTCGCGGGCAGGTCACCTTCGGTCGTGTGGTCATACGTGTCGTTCGCGTCGTCGGATCCCGCGTCCACGCGGGCGTCGCCGAAGAGGACGATGCTCGACGCCGAGACGGAGCCCGAAACGTACGTGTCGCGCAGCGGCCCGATCGCGTAGTCCGACGGTCGGGTGCCCAGGTTCGCGAGCCGGTCGTTGACCTTGTACCACGTGAACGCCATGACCCACGACTGGACGTAGTTGGAGTTGTACCCCTGCTCGACGAGCAGGTCGCGCTCCTCTTGCGTGTAGTCCTTGAAACCGGCGTCGTTCAGGCGACTCATGCGCATGTTCTGGTTGTGCCGAGCCGGGGAGGTGGGGCAGAGCAGGTGGCCCGGGCGGGCGTACCCGCCGTTGATCATGTCGGCGACCCACCCGATCTCTTCGATGCCGTTGACATTGTCGAATTTTGAGGTGAGCCCGTCGGCGTGCCAGCGGCGACGGTTGTCGAACGGACCCGAGCAGAACCGGCCGTCGTTGTCTCCCGAGTATCCCGTGAACGCGATGCCGTACTGCCGCAGGTTTGACGCGCACTGGATCTGCTTGGCCGTGTCGCGCGCCTTGCCCAGCGCCGGCAGGAGGATGCCGATCAGCAGCGCGATGATCGCGATCACGACCAACAACTCGATGAGGGTGAACGCCCGGAGGTTCCCGGCCCGGTTGGTCATGTCTCGCGCTCCGCGTCAGTGCAATGGGTCGTCGATGAGCGTGGACCATAGATCATGCCGGCATGTTCATGCCTCTGGTTTGTGTTCAGGAACTATCAAGATCGCGCTGACGAACGGACAAGATTTTTGAGCGCCCTCACACGACGCCATCGTGGCTGACGGTTAGCGCAACCTTCACCCTGTTCCGTGGGTTTTGCAGGGGAAAGTGTCGTGGAAGGCAGGTATTTTTCGGGCCGTGGCGCCCGTCGGGGGCCCGAGAGAGATCACCAAGGGATCCCTGGAGAGGAATCAACCATGAAGACCATGACGGCGGCGTGCGCACTGACCCTGGCCGCGGGCGCGGCCTCGGCGAGCCTGACCATCACCGAGATCTGGGCCGGCGGCGTGTCGGGCACCGAGCAGACCGCGGACTGGGTCGAGATCACCAACTTCGGCAACAGCTCGGTGAGCTTCTCTGGCGTCTACTACGACGACGACTCCGCCGACGCGACCAAGGACGACGAGGTCTTCGGCATCGGCAGCATCGCCGCGGGCGAGTCTGTCATCGTGCTCGTCTCGTGGGAAGACAACTGGGGGAGCGCCACCGATGCACTCGACGCGTTTGCGGCGGTCTGGGGCGCGGGCAACCTCGCCGGCGTACAGATCGGGTACGTGGACGGCGGCTCGGGCCTCGGCGGCGGCGGCGACGCCGCCTATTTCTTCGACGGCAACACCAGCGCCGCGGCCACCCTCGCCTCCCAGTCCTACGCCGGCCCCGCCTTGCCCGCCAGCTTCATCTACAACCCGGGCACCATCTCCTTCGGCGACCTCGCCCAGGGCGGCGTCTACGGCGCGTACACCTCCGATCAGCCCGCTTCGGACGACGGCACGTTCGCCATTGGCTCGCCCGGGGTCGTCCCGGCGCCCATGTCCGCGGCTGTTCTCGGGCTCGGCGGCCTGGCCGCGATGCGCCGCCGACGCTAATCGCACATCCCCGCACGATCGCAAGCCCGGGCCGCCATGCCCCGGGCTTTTCTTTTATCTCACCCAAGCCGAGACGCACGACATGCCAGTGATGTTTTTCTACGCAGTTGCCGCCTCGGTGGCAGTCGTTGCTGGAGCAGGGCCCAGCGCCGGCGAAGCTGCACGCCCACGCTCCGTAGAACTTGTCAGCGCGTTCACGCTCGACCAGCCGCCCACCCTCGGCGAGCGCTCGTGGCCGTTCGGTGGGATCTCGGGGATCGATGCGTTCAGTGAACCCGGGCGTTCGGTTGAGGTGTACGCGGTCTCCGATGATCGCGCAGAGTTTGCCCCGGCACGGATGGCCCATCTTGTAATCCCCGGCATCGATACCCCTACTCCCTCGGATTCTGCCACGGTCGAGTGGGTGGCGCTCACCGACGAGTACGCCGAAGCCTTCAAGCTGAATCGCGTCGATCCCGAGGGGGTCCGGGCGTGGCGTGAACAAGAGTCGGTGTTCTGGTCCAGCGAGGGGCGAACCAAGGAGGGCGAACCGCCCGCGGTCTTTGCACGGGATTCCGGCGGCCGGACCGTACGCCTGCCCGTTCCGGAGATGTTCATTGCTGATGCCCAGGACGCGACTGTGCAGGCAAAGGGCGTGCGCAACAACCGGGGCTTTGAAGCGCTCGCGCTCGAAGTGCATGCGAGCCCGCACACCTGCGTGCTGTACGCAGGGGTCGAAGAGCCGCTGGCTCAGGACGAATCGGACACTGCTGTGTTCTGTCGAGTGATCCGGTACCAACTCTCCATGTCAGGAACGCTGGCAGACGAACTTCTGGTCGGCGGCGTGAGCACGCTCCGCTACCCGCTCGGACCCGTGCCCGGGTCCTGGGCGGGTGAACAAAACGGGCTGACCGAACTGGTGAGTGTTGGGGAGGGCAGGCTGCTCGCGCTCGAACGAGCCGAGCGGGTCGGCGAAGGCGCGCCGCAGTACAACGTTCGGCTCTACCTCGTAGAGGTGCCCAAGCTTCCCCGGGTCACCGAGCGACGAGCCGCTCTGGGGCGTCCCGCCGATCAAGATTCGACAACCATGCAGAAGTGCCTGCTCTTTGATTTCGACGCGGTCGCCTGCCGGCTGCCCGGAGGGCGCCCGATGAACTTCGAGGGCATGACGATCCTGCCCGACGGGTCGTTGCTCGTTTGCTCGGACAACGACCACGGGGCCGAAGGGCCGACTGTGTTCGTGCGGCTCCGATTGGATTGACGTGAACGGACAGAGAGAGATCCTCAGCGGTTGCAGGCGAAGTCATCTCGGTTTGAACAGAATCGCGGTCGCCGGTCTGCGAGCCCGGAGCTCGATGTTCGAATTTTGTCCGCTTGCCCGAACTCTGTCCGACCACAACGCACCGAACTGGGCTCATTCTGGAACTCAGGGCGTCACTACAACTCGGGCGTCGACCTCCCTCTGGAGAAGCTCATGCACGAAATGCTCTGTAACAGTTGCGGGTAGCCGGGCCCCAGATTACCCTCGCAAGCCATGAACTGATGTGGTGACACGGACATCCTGTCGCATGCGTGTGGAGTCGCCATGCGATCGATGCCGCCTGAGGGTCAATACAATGGGTTTCAGAGCCTTGGTCGCAGTTCTGACAGCAGCCTCGGCTTCCGCTGGAGCATCGGCACAGCCTGCGGCCCCGACCTATACGGGCACGGTCTGCCTGGACGGTTCAGATGTAACAGTTACGGTCGCGGCGACGCCAACCGCGACGGCTGTTCTGATCTACCCCAACCCCCCGGGGGGCGGGTACTTCATGAGCGACGACGGCTCGGGCAACTTCGCCGCCACGTTCTCGGGGCTTTCCTCCGGGACCCAGTTCAACTTCCACCTGGTGGTGCAGGTTCCGTCGCAGCACCAGTTCCCAGCGCACACGCTCACGCTTGAGCAGGGCTGCACGTCGTTCACCTCGGACGATGATGACGACACCGACCCCGGGCCGGGCGGGTTGGCGCACTCGCGCTCGTTCAGCCACGATGTCGTCGACAGCGGGGGCGCGTGGTCGGTCGAGATCGAGACCGGCGCGCCGGCGTCGCCGCTCCCCGGGGTGGTGGGCGTGGACCTGCGCTACCGGCTCAACGGTGGCCCCATGCAGACCGCGCCGATGTCGAATCAGGGCGGCTTCGTTTGGGGCTATGAGCTGCCCGGTGTGGCCGCGGGTGACGAAGTCTCATACTCGTTTGTCAAGACCGTCGGGATCGAGCCGGTCGATACGGCCTGGTTCGAGCGGACGCTGGGAGAGGCCGCGCCCCCGATCTCGGACGAGCCGATCGAGACCGTCGCGGGGATCCGCTTCCGTGACCGGCATGAGAACGAGTGGCGGTTCGATCACTACCCCGCCGGGTACGACATCGGCCGGACCTTCGACCTGAAGATCACCGACCGCGGCGACCGGCTCGATTTCGAGCTGACCACGGCGCCCGAGGTGCCTGTGAATGCCGTCGACATCAAGTGGTACAACCAGTCGGGCGAGGTCGGCTTCTGCGACCGGAACATCTCCGCCATCAGCAAGCGGATGGACGGCGGTGGGGGCCTGTTCACGTCGACGATCGATGACCTGGTGCACGGGCAGCGGGTCGATGTCGAGTTCACGCTCCTGGCCGGGCAGACGTATTACAGCGAGTTCATCTACTACTACGTCGGCGACGGACGCCTGCAGCGCGAATCGCAGCACCCGCTTGCGTACGCCGCGGGCGACGCGTCGATCCCGGTGGTCACCGTCAAGCAGTTCGCGTTCAACCAGCACGCGCTGAACCTGCCCCCGACCGAGCTCGGTGAGTTCATGGAGGGCAAGGTCCAGTTCGAGACGAGGTGGGACGACGGGCTGCTCTTCAACCCGCCCACCGCGTTCGACTGCAACGGCGGGCCGGTCGGGTTCGACATGGGCCCCAGCCCGGTCTTCGATCCCGGGCTGCTCGGCCCGCTCTACACCAACAACTCGTGCATCGAGTGCCACATGCTCGACGGCCGCGGCCAGGCACCCGGCTCGAGCGCCGACCCGCTCGACGACTATGTCGTGCGCCTGAGCGTGCCAGGTTCGCCCGGCGCGGCGCCGCAGCCCCACCCGCTGTACGGCGTGCAGCTGGACACGAAGGCCGCCCCGGGCGCGACGCCCGAGGGCTCGGCCGCGATCGTGTGGGAGTACATCAGCGACTTCTTCGACGACGGCACGCCGTATGAGCTCCGGCGTCCGCGCGTCGAGTTCACGGACTTGCTCTACGGCGAGATCGGGACCAACATCCCGGGCGACCCCGCGGCAACCACCGCCGGCGGGCCCTACGACGGCGAGGCCGAGGTGTCCGTACGCGTCGCCCCGATGCTCGTCGGTCTCGGGCTGCTTGAGGCGATCGACGAGTCCGAAGTTCTGGCCTGGGCCGACGAGCACGACACCGACGGCGACGGCATCTCCGGGCGGGCGAACATCGTCACGGACCGCGCCACCGGGGGCAGCGCGCTGGGCAGGTTCGGATGGAAGGCTGCCGAGCCGAACCTGCGCCAGCAGGCCGCGTCGGCGTTCGCGCACGACATGGGAATGCCGTCAGACTTGGTCGGGGACGGCCCGGTCGAGGTCGACGTCATGTCACTCGATGCCATGGTCGCCTATTTGCGCGGGCTCGCCGTCCCCCCGCGTGAGAACCACCTCGATCCCGTGGCGCAGCAGGGCAAGATGCTCTTCGAGGCCGCCGGATGCGTCTCATGCCACCGCCCGGTGATGCGCACCGCGGCCAACGCGGCGTTCGCGCCGTACCGCGACCAGGTCATCCAGCCATTCACGGACATGCTGCTCCACGACATGGGCGACGACCTCGCGGACGGGCGCCCCGAGTTCGCTGCGAGCGGGAACGAGTGGCGCACGCCCCCGCTGTGGGGTGTTGGCTACGTCGGGCACGTGCTCGGCACGCCGACCGACCCGTTCGACCCCAACGGCAACCCCGCCGACCCGAACTACCTGCACGACGGGCGGGCGCGGTCGCTTCTGGAAGCCATCCTCTGGCACGGCGGCGAGGGCACCGCGGCACGCGACGCCGTGCTCGCGATGGACGCCGCCGAGCGCGACGCGCTGATTGAGTACGTGAAGTTCCCGTTCGTTGATGCCGTTACGCTTTCAGGCTCGGGTGGCTGCCCGGCCGACCTCGATGGCAATGGCACGCTCAACGTGGACGACATCGACGTGTTCGTGGCCGCATTCCTCAGCGGCGACCTCGCGGCGGACCTGAACGCCGACACTGTTCTCAATGTCGATGACATTGACGTCTTTGTCAACGCGTTCCTCGCCGATTGCCAGTGAAGTTGCGGGCTTTATGCGTGCCGGATCTTCTATGCGGGGCCGGCCTATGCGCCGATTTCGTGGAAATGGAGAAGGTTCGAGAGCACCTAATGCCGAGTGCGAGCTGTCTAGGCTCGTCACCTTGTTCGCGCGAGTACTTGCCTACTCCGCTCAATGCACGGCAACGAAAGAGACCGGGGCGGCGGTGGCACGCCCTGGCCCAAGGGGGGATTGGTCACGCGTGCTGATCGCGCAGATCGCGGATCCGATCGTGGCGCGTCTTGACGTTGGCGTACTGACCATGGAGCACACTGCTCAACGCGTTCCCGGGGTTCTGCTTCAAGACTTTCTCGTAGCAGCCCTTGATCGCGTCTTCGCCACGCTCAGTTTCTGCCAGCACGGCGTGTGTGTCGCCGCCCTGCACGGTCCCGCGGGCCTCGAGCCACCACCGGTGGAGGGTCCCCTTGAACGTGCCCGAATCGGTCGGCTCCTCGGCATTGGCAGAGACGATCGACTTCAGCTCAGACGCCTGAGCATCCCGCTGGGCGGCGCACTCTCTGAAGTACGACGCGACCGCGTCGTTCTCGATCCGGTCGGCAGCTGCCTGGAAGCCCTTGGCGCTGTCGATGTTGATGCTGATCAGGTCCTGCACGTCCCCGATGGTCTCATCGGTCAGTGAGAGTTTGGTTTCGAGTGTCATGGCGATGTTCCTTTCCCGTGATGACAGTCGTTGCGAGTCAGTTTCTGCGAGCGATCGAAGCTTGCGAGCGGGGCGCCGGATTACGGCTCGTCGTCGGTTGCGTCATCGATCGCGTCCTCGACGTCATCCGCGGCGTCCTCGATGGCGTCGCCCGCGTCGTCCACGGCGTCGTCGATGTCTTCCCCGATCTCTTCGGCGGGGCCGCCGTCGTCACACCCGCTCATCACGATGGGCGCGGCCCCTGCGAGGAACGCGGCGCCCGCGATGCGGGCCAGGATTCGAGCCTTGGTATCAGATTGCATGGTGTTGACCTCCAGTTGAGGGGTGGTTCCGGGCCGATGCGGGAGCATTGCACGCCGCGTTCAGATCTTGACGGTCGTGCTCCCGCGGCGGAACAGCCCCGCGATCAGCGAGAGCAGGAACAGCACGATGAAGACGAAGAACAGAACCTTCGCGATCGTCGCGGCGCCCGCGGCGATGCCGCCGAATCCGAAGACCGCGGCGACGATGGCGATGATGAAAAAGGCGAGTGCCCAACCAAGCATGACTATCTCCTTGTATTCGCCGAGCGGGCCGCGGTGTGCGGCTGCGTGCCGGCCTCTGCGTTGACGTAAGAATCTTCGTACCGACGCGTGACCCCGCGATGAGCCCCGGATGAATCCGGGCTCATACTGCGTCGGGGGTCAGTTCGCGTCGTCGGCGGCGTCCTCGAGGGCCTCGCCCCCCGCCTTGATGTCCTTGCCCAGACCCTCGGTCGTGTTGCACCCGGGGGTGAAGCAGGCGAAAAAGGCCAAGGCGAGGGCGGCGACGGGCACGCCCCAGATCGTGACGCGGTGGCTCAAGCGGTTCGTGCGGTGCATGGTGTTTCCTTTGTGTGTGGATGGACCTGTACAGAACACACCATGCCGGGCCGGGATGGCCCCTCCCTGAACCGGAGATGAAACGTGTTTCATTTTGCCCGGCATCCCGCCACGGGCCGTCACAGGGCAGGACGGGGGGCATGGGGGCGATAGGATGCAGTTGCGAGCCGGGCGTCGCGGTTGGTGCCCGGGTACGCAACGGGGGAACGCGCATGCGGATCCTGATCATCGAAGACAACCCCAAGATGGCCGGCGCGATCCAGCGCGGGCTGACCGACCACGGGTACGCCGCGGACATGTGCCACACCGGGCACGAGGGCGAAGATCTCGGGGCGACCCAGCCGTACGACCTGATCGTTCTCGACCTGATGCTGCCCGACCGGGACGGCGTCGAGGTCTGCCGCAACCTCCGACGCCGGTGCGTCGCGACGCCCGTGCTCATGCTCACGGCACTCTCCACGACCGAGGACAAGGTCGCGGGCCTGGACGCCGGGGCGGACGACTACCTGGCCAAGCCGTTCGAGTTCGAGGAGCTGCTCGCCCGGATCCGCGCCCTGCTCCGCCGGGGCGAGGCGTCCGAAGGGCGTCTGATCACGTGCGAGGACCTCGAGCTGGACCTGTACTCCCGCCGGGCCAAAAGGGGCGACGCCGAGTTCGAGCTGAGCAACAAGGAGTTCGCCCTGCTCGAGTATCTCATGCGCAACCCGAACCGGGTGCTCTCGCGCACCCAGATCGCTGAGAAGGTCTGGGACATGAACTTCGAGCCTGGCAGCAACGTGATCGACGTGTACGTGTCGTCGCTGCGCAAGAAGCTCGATTATGAGTTCGAGACGCCGCTGATCCACACAATCAAGGGCGCCGGGTACCGCTTCGGCGTGCTCAACTGACCGTATGGAAGGCGGGGCAACCAACCAACACACGGGGCCTGGGCGCCCGCGCGTCAGCCTAAGGATCCGCCTGACGCTCTGGGTCGTCGCGATCTTCTGCCTCATCCAGTGGGTCACGGGAGGCGTCTTCTGGTTGTATCAGCGGTCCAGCATCGAACGAGTCCTCGACGAGGCGCTCTCGAACCGGGCGGCGCTCGCAGCCGAGCAGATCAGGCCCGAGCTGCCCCTCGTGGACGACTTCGAGCTGCTGGGCGTGACTCGGCAGCTCCGTCACTTCAGTTTCGGACGGTTCTACCTCGACGTCTTCGGTCAGGATGGGCAGAGCGTGCTCACGCATCCGACGGGGCGTGTCGTACCCGAATCTCTCCCGCTCGCCCGGGCGTTTGCGTCGGAAGAGCCGATCCTCGCGGAGGTGATGCTTACCGAGCCGCCCCAGCAGGAGGCGGGGGCGAGCCAGCGGAAGAAATCGAAGGCCAAGGCTGCGCTGGTTTTGGTCCGTGACCACATGGGCGACCCGTACGTGATGGCGCTGGTCGCGACGGACGATTATTCGAGGAATCAGCTGCAGCTCGTGGCACGCGTGCTCCTCCTCGCCTCGGTTATCGGGCCGATCGCCGCGGCGATCAGCGGGTGGTTCATCGCGGGCATCGCCGTCGCCCCGCTCGAGCGTTTCCGGCTCGTCGCGGCCAAGCTCGGCCCCGAGTCCATGGAGGAAGAGATCGATCTGGAGACCTCCAACACCGAGGTTGCCTCGCTCGCCAACGAGCTCAACGACGCCCGCGAGCGCATCAAGCAAGCGTTCGCGGCCCAGGAGCGTTTCCTGTCAAACGTCTCGCACGAGATCAAGACGCCCATCTCCGTCATGCTCGCCGAGGCGCAGACGCTTCCCCTTGACGACGCGTCTCCCGAGATGCGTGACTTCGTAGACAGCGTCACAGAAGAGATGACCCGCCTGGGCAACCTTGTCGAGAGTTTCCTGACCCTCTCGCGCGTCCGCGACGGCAAGGACCCGGTGCACCGCAAGGTGTATGCCGCGAACGACCTGGTCATGGACTGCATCGACCGGTGCCTCCTGATGGCCGAGCAGCACGACGTTCGTCTCGTGCCGACCTTGATCGGCGGCGAAGACGGCATGGACGTCAAAGTGCTGGGCGACCCGGACCTCCTGTGCACCATGCTCGACAACCTCGTCCGCAACGCCATCCGGTTCTCCCCCGAGGGCGGCCGTGTCGAGATCGCAGCCGGGCTCGACGGCAAGACCGTCACGATCCGGGTCATAGACGAGGGCGCCGGCATCCCCGCAGACCGGATCGAGACGATCTTCGACCGGTTCTCGCGGTCCGAGACCGGCGCGCGGTCCGGGCGGGGGCACGGGCTCGGGCTCTCGATCGCCCAGGGCGTCGCGGAGCTCCACCGTGGCTCCATTTCCGCGCAGAACCGTGAACCCACGGGCTGCTGTTTCGAGGTCCGCCTCCGCCGCCGCCGCCCCAAAAAACAGGCCTAGGACGAGCATGGACCCATCCATGGACCGTATGAAGTCATTTTCATCGTTCGTTTAGGTTGGCTTCAGGTGCCTTGCCGATGCTCCCTCAAGAAGGGAGTCCCTGCGCGCCATGCGTCTGATCGTTGTTCTCGTGCTCGCACTCGCCACCATGATCCTCAGCGGGCTCGCCCGTTTCATGGGCTGGCGGGCTTTTCCTACGGCGGTGCTGGACTTCGTCTTTCTCACCTCGACCGCGTCGAGCCTGGCGATTGTCATCGCGTTCGAGGCCCAGCGGCTGCGCCGACACCTCGATCCCGGCTCGGAATTGCCCCGCGTTGATCGCCGTGATCGCAAGGGCTCGGGGGACGATCCGAGCGATGACGAACTGACCCCGCCAGAATGATCCCCTTTTCATGCTGCCCTCACACTGGCGTCACATCGCGGTCGCATCCTTCTACGTGTCAGCAACCGGCCCCGGAGTTGGGAGCCGCGAAGCACACGTTGAAAGGAGACCACGATGCAGAGCCATCTTCACATGAACCGAGTCCTTTCCATCGCCCTCGCCGCTGGCGTCGCAACGACCGCACTGGCGAGCCCGGAGCCGATGCAGCCCGGTGCCCACGACAAGGCCACGCAGCACAAGCAGGCACGCGAGTACGACCGTGAGGCGCACAAGGCCCTCGCGTTCGAGCGTGCCAGCGACCTGATCGGAACCGAGGTCCAGAACGCCCAGGGCGAGACCATCGCGACGATCGAGGACTTCATCTTCGAGCGCGGGTCCGGTCGGATCGAGCAGGCCGTCCTTCGGTCCGGCACCGTCCTCGGGTTCGGCGGCAAGGCCCTCGCCGTCCCGTACACCCGGATCAATTTCGACGCGACCGACGGCGTGTTCTCGACGAACATGACCAAGGCCAACATCGAGAACTCCTCGAGGTTCGTCCCCGAGAACTGGGGCGAACTCGACCGCCAAGCCTGGACAGGCGGCGATGACTGGCTCGGCGACCTCTTCGAAGAGGATGACGCCGACGCGCGCCCCGACCCCTGGGCCTCGGCCGTGCGCGACGCACAGACCAAGGAGATCAAGGGTGAGATCCTCGCCGCTCGCCGCAATGACTGGATCGACGGTCAGGAATACATGACCCTCGTCGTCGCGGGCAAGAACGGGACCGAGCACGTCATCGCCGGGCCCTCGTGGTACGTGCTGGGCCTGGAGGACGCACCCGAGCGGGGCGACACCATCAACGCGAAGGTCGCGGTGCTCTCTTCCGACAACGGCTCCCGCAATGTGTTGGTCGAGACCATGGCCGACGGTCGCGTGACCAAGTACCGTGCCGCCGACGGCTCGGGCCGCTGGAACACCGCTTCCAGCAGCGACCACGCGAACCCGCCGCGCCGTCTTGTGCTCATGAGCAGCCTGATCGGCGCCGAAGCCGGCACCGTCGCCAGCCAGAACGTCGGCGAGATCCAGGACGTGGTCATCGAGACGAGCTCGGGCCGCATCGCGTTCGTCGGGTTCGACCCGAACGAGAACTTCCTGGGCATGGGGGACGACATCCTCGCCATGCCTTGGGACGCGGTGAACCTCACCGGTAGCGACAAGGCCCGGGTCTACGCGTCCGACGCGGTCATGCAGCAATGCCCGACCCTTCCCGACGACGCCGCGGACCTGTCCTCGCCGCAGATGCGCCAGGACATCTACAAGGTGTTCAATCTTGAGCCTGCGAACTTCGATCGCACGCGGTCGTCTGCCCGCAAGCCCATGCCCAAGCACGGCGGCTGATCTCTCTCCCCGAGACACGCCAGGTGGGTAGCGGCCGGCGGGGTCCTCAGCCCCGTCGGCCATTTCATGAACCGGGCCGCACAGACGCAGCCCAAAGGAGGTTGTTGTGAATTACGTGAAGCCACACACCATCGAATACCCCTACGCCAGCGCCCGTAAGACAAACCGCGACCAGGCATCGCGGCCCCGAGGCCGGTGCACCCACGATCAGGATGAGCAGCGGGCCGCCGACGAGGTTGAGCGAGTTTCCCCGGAGGGCCGCCCGGCGCACGCCCGGACCGGGATCCGACTCGGGGTCACCGCCGCGCTGCTGGAACTCGCCACCATGGGCCTGCTTGCGCTCGTCGTCGGGATCGCCTTCTCGTGGTCCGCAGCGGTCCTCGTGTTCGGGCTCGGCACCGTGCTCGGCATCCTCGCCAACCCCATATTCTGGACCGTGCTGGCGAGGACCAGCGACCGGGATCACCTGCCGCCGTCCTGTGACGTTTGACCGCCAAACCCGGCTGCCGGTCCCCGTGCTCGCAAACCCATATCCCACCACGTTTTCGGAGAAGATGACCATGACCCTCGCCTCCGAGAGCGAGCCCCACGCCATCCCGGCCGAGCAGGGCCCGACACATCGGCAAAATGTCGTCCTCTTGGCGAACGCAACCGCCGGATCTGGGAAGGCCGCCGACCAAGCCGCACGCGCGGTCGAGTTGATTGCGCACGGCGGGCACCGCGTGGTCGGGCCGGACTGCCTCACCACCCCATTTGCTGACCAGATCCGCGCGCTCGAGGCAGGCGGGTACGACACCGTCCTCGCCATCGGCGGCGACGGCACCGTCAACGTCGGCGCGAAAGCCGCGGTCGCACACGACGCGACGCTCGTCATCGTGCCCACCGGGACCATGAACCTGGTCGCCCGAGATCTGGGCATCGCCGACGATGTAGACGCGGCGATCCGCCAGCTTGATCACCCCCGCGAAACCGCCATCGACTACGCGACCATCAACGGCCACATGTTCCTGCATTCCGTCTTCCTCGGCATCGTGCCCACGCTCGCGCGAGACCGCGAGCTCGTCCGTTCCGATCGGGGCATGGCGAGCGCGTGCCGCGCCGCGGCGCGCGGGCTCCGCGACGCCTTCACATCCCCCGCGATCCGCGTCCGCATCGAATCCGACCGCGGCAGCGACACCCTCACCACCCGAAGCCTCGGCGTGAGCAACAACCTGCTCGCCGACGAGCTCCCGTTCACCTTCAAACGCCGGTCGGTCTCCGCGGGCGAGATGGGCGTGTACGCCTCGGCGCACCGCGGCGTTGCCGCCCCGCTCAGGCTCCTCATGACATTGGGCACGGGCACCCTGGCGCAGGACGACGAAACCCTCTCGGCAGGGTGCACCGAGGCAACACTGCGGCTGCGCAAGGCGCGAATCGATGCGTCCATCGACGGCGAGATCACGCAGCTCACGCCGCCCCTCCGTTGCCTGATTCATCCGCGGGCTCTCCGCGTGACAGTTCCGAGCGCCGGCGAACGGGGCGGCCCCGCGTGAAGATCGCCCACATCTCCGACACCCATTTCGGCACCGAAGACCCGGCGATCGTCGCGGCGCTCTCGTCCACCCTCCACGCGATCAACCCAGACCTCATCGTGGCGAGCGGCGATTTCACCATGGCCGCCCGCCACCGCGAGTTCCGCGCCGCCGCTGATTTTCTCAAGGAACTCCCCGCGCCGGTCCTCGCAGTCCCCGGCAACCATGACCTCCCGGCCCACAACCTGTTCGAGCGGTTCTTCCGCCCGTTGCGTAGGTACCGCCGCTACATCGTGCCGATCACCTGCACGGAGTTCGTATCCCCTGATGCCGCGCTGCTAGGCATGAACTCCGCGCGCTCCTGGGGTCCCTCGCTCAACTGGTCTCACGGGCACCTCTCCAGATTCCAAGCCGAACAGGCAGACCGGTTTTTCCGCGAGCACGCCGACGTTCCGTTCCGCGCGCTCGTCGTGCACCACCCGTTCTCGGTGCCCGACGATCTCACCCGGTTCCGAACGATCCGCAACGGCGACGCCATGCTCCGTGTCCTCGCCAACAACCGCGTGCACACAGTGCTCTCCGGACATCTCCACCGCCAGTATCGTGTGAGCCAACGTGTGCATCTTGAGGGCGGCCACCACGATCTCACAATCGCGCAGGTCTCGACCGCGACGTCACGCCGCAACCGTCATCACGCCAACGGGTTCGTCTGCCTGACGACCGATTCCACTGGGCTGGACTTCGCGAATTACTATTGGAATGGTGCAAGCTTCGAGCCGGCTACTTCCGAGTCGCCGCGCAATGCGCACAGGACACCCGTAGCCAGTGTTCAGAAGCATGATTCTGCAGTGCCCTAGGCCTCAGTTGACCTTGGCGCGGAGGATGTAGTCGCTTGGCTGCAACTCGTCCTCAAAACTGCGCAATGGCACACCGATCATCGAGTCGTTCTTCTGGTGATCCTTCCACACATTGATCGGGCGGTCGATCGCCAGCTCCGGGTTTGTGTGGTCCGCGATGAACAGCCGCACCTGCAGCCTGGACCGATCCGAGAAGTACCACGTCCCGTTGCTGTAGGTCCACTTGGTCTCGCGGGCCCACTCCTCGGCCGGGATGCGGACCTTGAGAACCTTGAAGTCCTTCTGCTGGACCTTCCACCCGCTGACCGCGGTCTCGACCGCCTTGTCGCGGTCCGGGCCCTCAAACCGGTCTGCGGGCATTGTGTTCTCACGGATGATCAGTTCGCGCAGCGCGTCGGCCTGCTTCCTCAGGTCGCTCTGCGTGGCGGTGTACTCCGCCTGCATCGTCGAGCCCGATGCGGGGTCGAGGGCCATGAGCAGCGCGACTCGTTCCTCGGCGAACCCCATGGTTTGCGGGATCCCGCCCGTGAACCACATCGGTTTTTGCTCGGCGACCGCGTCGGCAGCGTACCGCCGTGCCTGCTGTAGGTCTGCGCGGATCTCATCGGGCAACACAGCCTTCTGGGCCTGCGCCTCGGCGAGGAATTCCGCGTGCTTGCGCAGAAACCCGTTGCCCACACCTTCGAGTGATGCGCCCTGATCGGTCTGCTGTTGGAGCAGTCTGGCGTACCGGCGCGCGATGCGGAAGCACTCTTCCTTGGCGGCCTCCGCTTGTGCAAACGTCTCAGCCGCGAGCGGGCGGTTGGTTTGCAAGATCTCTGGTCGAGCGAACATGATGGACAGTTCGCGGAGCCGCTTGTAATCCGCGTCGAACTCCGGATAATTTGCGGGATTGATCAGATCTTGGAGCGCCGTGTTGAGTCCGTTGAGATACTCCGCGGCGATCGAGACTTTCGCGTCGGCGTTGACAAGGCGCTGGCGTACGTCGGCGACGCCCTGGCCGCCCTCGGGGAGTTGGCCGAGCGTGTCCTTGGTAAACCCCGACTTCCGCTGCGCGTTCGCGACGACCCCGAGCAGATCCGAGACCACACGGTGGTTGATCGAGAGTTGGTCCTCGACCGCCCGGAGCTCCTCGAGTTTGTCGGTGAGCTGCTGCGCGTTGGCTTCAACTTCACGCAGATTGAACGCGGCACCGCTCAACTGGTCCTTCTGCTGATAGTTGAGCGGCGTGCCCTCGGATGACTCGGTCGGTGCGGGGGCAGACGATCCTGTCAGGATCGTACGAAGGCGGTTGTACTCTTCCGCCGCGGCGGTGTACCGCGCCGCCGCCTCGTCGCGTCCTTCACTCCCCGCGGGGATCTGCTCAAGCATCTCTTTCGCGGGAGTGAGATCCTCGAGGGCCTGCCCGAGCCGTCGGGCCAACAGTTTGCCAGCGGATCCCGTCGGCGGGGTCGCCCGCCCGTTCAGACTCGCCGCCACGGACGCGAGGTTCGTTTCGGCGCGACGCAGCAGCCCATCCACCTGGTCGACACTCGGCTCGCCCGCCAGGGCAACGCCCGCAGCCAGCACCAGTGCGAGCAGGGCGTGAAGAATCCGGCTCGAAGCAACCGCGTTAATCATCTGAATACTCCCACGGGCTCAACCCGGCGCACAAAGTGGTTGGCGGAACGACGATTCGCCCGATGTCTCGCATGGTACCTTCGCGCCGGCCGAAGTGGAAGGACCTGTTTCGTTGCCGGTGTCAGTTGGGTACCACAGGGTGGGGGAGTTGAGCGGCGCATCACGCAGCATCGACCGCGTGTTCGGGGCGACCCCGGCTCGCGCACCCGTTGCCCCCGGAAAGTCGAAGAATTGACTTCACCGGTATCAGGATCAGCCCGGATCACAAGCGCGGTACGCGTCGATCACGCCACGCTCTCCCTCCGCGCCCGCGCGCGAGTTCCCGTGCTCCATCCCGAGCACGCCCCCGAACCCCTTGCCCTTGATGTGCGCAAACACGGTGGCGTAGTTGATCTCGCCCGTCGTCGGCTCGTTCCGCCCGGGGTTGTCCCCCATCTGAAAGTACGCGATCTCGTCCCAGCACCGATCGATGTTGGGAATCAGGTTCCCCTCGGTGATCTGCTGGTGATAGAGATCGCACAGGATCTTGCACGACGGGCTGTCCACCGCCCGGCAGATTTCGTACGCATGAGCCATCTTCGCCAAAAGCATCCCGGGGTGGTCTCGCGGATTAAGCGGTTCGAGCACCATCACCAAGCCGTGCGGCTCAAGCAACTCGGACGCGCCGCGCAGCTGATCGATCGCGTGCGCCGTCTGATACCCATTGTCCAACCTCGGCTCGCGTGTGCCGGGGACGACCGTCATCCAGCGCGCGCCCACGCGCTGCGCAACCTCGATCGCTCCCTTTGTCTCGTCGAGGAACTTTCCCCGGTCCTCCCCGTGGCCCCTGCTAAATGTCGGTCCCCACGCCGTGCCCGGGTTCAGGACAAACACGCCCATTGTCATGCCGAGATCGTGCATCGCGCTCGCGATGCGCTCCTGTTCGGCGATCGGGCGAGCCGACATCCCGTTGTCCTCCCAGGCGGTGAAGCCCTCTTTCGCCGCGAACTCGAGCTGCGCGACCGGGTCCTCGCCCGCGTGATGGCGGAACATGCCGAAGTGAGGCGCGAAGTGCATCCCGAAGGACTCGGCGCGTGCTGCTCGCCCTTCCGGGCGGGTTCGTGAGCCGAGCCCCGCGTGGGAACCCGCCGCGGCCACCCCCAGCGCCCCTGCGCTCGCCATGAAAGACCGTCGGTTCATCGCGTTACCCTCCTCAGATCAGCGGCGTGCGTCCCGGCGTCGGCACCGGGCCCGTCGGGTTCGGGCCGAACGAATACGACGTCGGCGACAGGTCCAGCACGGATCCCATCGCCTGCTCCCACGTGACCTCCTGCCCCGTGTAGGCGCTCATCCGCCCCATGATCGCCGTCAGCGTGCTCTCCGCCACCCGCTTCGCTTCGTTCAAACGCGGGCGCTCGCCCCGGATCGACGCGACGAGCGCCGCGTGCTCCGTCACGTACGGGTTCGCCGACCCGTGGGTTTCCCAGCTCGTGGCACCCTCGATCTTGGAATACCCGTGCCAGCTCGTGGACGTTCCCTTGGTGCCCTGCACGTGCTCGGCGACGTGCGACTGGCACCCGTCGGTCTGCCGGCACATGCTCGTCAGGTGCGCGCCGTTCGCATACTCGTAGTCGATCGCGAAATGATCGAAGATGTTGCCGTACTTCGCGTCCCGCCGCACCTGCCGCCCGCCCATGCCGACGCACTTGGTCGGGTGCCCGCCCATCACCCAGTTGACGGCGTCCAGGTTGTGCACATGCTGCTCGCAGATGTGATCGCCCGAAAGCCAGCAGAAGTACAGCCAGTTGCGGCACTGCCATTCCATGTCCGAATACTCTGGCGTGCGCTCGTGGACCCACAGCCCGCCCTGGTTCCAAAAGCACCGGGCGCTGACGGGCTCACCGATCGCGCCGTTCTCAAGCCGTTCCATGAGTTCGAGGTAGTTGTCCTGATGCCGCCGCTGCGTGCCAGCGACGACCGACAGCGTGCGCGCGTCGGCCTCCTCGGCCGCCGCGATCACCTTGCGGATGCCCGCGGGATCGGTCGCGACCGGCTTCTCCATGAAGACGTGCTTGCCCGCGCGCACCGCGGCGTCGAAGTGGATCGGCCTGAAGTGGGGCGGCGTCGCCAGCACGACGTACTGCACATCCGCAAGCGCGAGCAGACGCTCGTACGCGTCGAACCCCACGAACCTGCGATCCGCCGGCACATCCACACGCCCCCGAAACTCCTCCTCGTCGGCCAGGTGCCGATGGCTGCTGTCGAGGCGGTCTTGGAACAGGTCGGCCATCGCGACAATGGTGGTGCTGGGGTGCGCCTCGAGCGCATTCACCGCCGCGCCCGTCCCACGGCCGCCGCACCCGATCACGCCCACGCGGATCCGATCGTCATTCGATCCCGAGAGCCTGGACGCAAAGGCCGGCGTCACAATCGCCCCCGCGGTAAGGGCGAGCCCTGTCCGGATCACGTCGCGTCGTGTCATGTCGGTCATCGAGTCCCTCCCCTGCGTGTCAGCCTGCGTCATCCCGTTCCGAGCACGCGCCCCATGCGGGCGCTGATGTCTTCGAGCCGCGTCAGGTCCCCGCCACGCACCTCGGCGGTCGCCCACCCCGTGTACCCGATCCGCATGAGCGCCGTGCGCACGGCGCCCCAGTCCAGGTCACCCTCATCGATCTCCACCCCGAACCCGGCCCACCGGCCTTCTTTATCCGCCTTGGTGCGCGAGTACCCCTTGATATCCAGCCGAAAGATCCGATCGTCCAACGCGTCGATCCAGTGCGCAGGCCACCCGAGACGCCAGATGTTCCCGACATCAAAGTACCACCCGCACGTGCGCGCGCCCGCGAGGTCGTTCAACTCATCCACGTACGCCGCCGCTTCGAGCGGGCTCAGCAGAAACCCATTCCACACGTTCTCGATCGCGATCTTGATCCCCAGCTTACGCGCCAGCGGCAAAACCGTCGCGATCCCCTCGATCGACAGCCGCCTCGCATCCGCGTAGGGCATGTCTGCGCTCACCACCGCGGGCACGAGCAGCACCGTGCGATCGGGATCCTCGACGCTCGCCGGCGTCGTCCATGCGGCACAATCCCGGATCGCGCGCTCAAGCCCCGCGAGCCCCTCTTCGCGCACCGCTTCGTCCGGGTGGTTCAGCGGCTTGGCCCAGTGCACCGAATCGACGACGCCCGGCACAGCCATCCCGGTCTGGTTCCGGGCGTCGATCACTTCGTCCGCCGCGAGGCCCGAGGGTGAGTCCAGCTCGACGCCCGCAAACCCCGCCTTGCTCGCTATGGCAAACTTCTCCGCGAGCGTCTCGCCACCCGAAATCATGCCGATCTTCAGAGCCTTCTGATACCGCACGCGGCGCGCGCGCCTCATGCCCGCGTATACAGGAGCCCGCGCTCCGATGGCGGACATCGCGCCCAACGCCGCGGCGCTCGCGATAAAACGACGCCGATCCATCAGGAAAACCTCGTCTTCCCGGGGACCGCGAGCTCGGGCGTGGGGCGGTCGCCCATTGTCCAAGCGTTCGGGTTCAGATCTTCCGCCGAGTTCATTGCCTGGTCCCACGTGACGACGGCACCCGTGTACGCCGCCATGCGCCCCATGATCGCGAGCAGCGTGGAGTGGGCCATCGGGACGCCGTCGTTGACGGGCTCGCCCAAACGGATCGCGCCAAAGAGCACGTCATGCTCGCGCTGGTACATGTCGTTCCCGGGCGCCGAGCCCCGCCAGGCGGCGTTGCCCGCAATTACGTGCTCATTGGTCCATGGCTTCATGGTGCAAGAGCCGCGCGCGCCGAGCGCGTACATCGAGTTGTCCGAGGGCGTGTTGGGCCAGTGTCGGCACGTGTGATACGCCCGCACGCCGCGGGGGTACTCGTACGTGATCGAGAAATGGTCGTACACGTTGCCGGTCTCGGGCACGTCTGGGCGTGTCTGGCGCCCGCCGACAGCAAAGCACCGCTCGGGCGCGGCGTCGCGCATCGCCCATCCGATCCAGTCGATCGCGTGCACCGCCTGCTCGACGACGTGGTCGCCCGAGAGCGGATGGAAGTACTGCCAGTTGCGCGCCTGGAACTCGGCGTCCGACCACCCGTCCTGGCGTGCCTTGGCGGGCACCCACCCGGTCGTGTTGTACGTGGACTGGACCGTGTGCAGCTCGCCGATCGCGCCCGCGTGCAGCTGCGCAAAGGTCTCGCGGACCTGGTCCTGGTAGCGCCAGCAGAACCCGCTCATAAGGGAGAGCTTCTTCTCGCGCGCCCGCCTCGCCGACTCGAGAACCGAACGCACCCCCGGTGCATCGACCGCGACCGGCTTCTCGCAGAACACGTGCTTGCCCGCATCGACCGCCGCCGCGAGGTGCTGCGGACGGAACGCGGGCGGCGTGGTCAGCAAGACGACATCGACCCCGGACGCCATCACGCGCTCGAACGCGTCGAACCCGGAAAACCGACGTTCGTCTGGCACGTTGATCTTGTGCGCGCCGGCGGTTGTTCCACGCTCCTCGGCGATCCCGCGGAGCTCGCTCTGGACGTACTCCAGGCACGGCTGCATCTTCTCGGGGAACAGATCGCCCATCGACCACAGCACGGCGCCCGGGTCGGCGTTCAAGGCTTGCAGGGCCGCGCCCGTCCCGCGCCCGCCGCACCCGATCACGCCCACGCGCAGCTCGCTCGCACTCCGCCCCGCGCGCGCCCACGCGGGCGTCGCGATCGCGCTGGCAGCACCGAGGGCCGCGGCGGTCTTCACAAACTCACGCCTCGTCCACTGTTCATTCATCTGCGTGCTCCTCGGTGTCGGCGGCTTCTTCGACCACGAACCGGAATCCAACCCACGAGCAGTCGGCGAGCCACCAGCGGCTCTTGGGGATCTGCGGGTCGGACTGATTCCAGGCTCGGAGCTGGCGTTGCGCGGCCTGGGGTGTGCATGACTCGGGATCGTCCAGGTAACTGCCGCCCATCGCCACGGGCTTGCCCTCGGTCATCACCCACTCGGCGACGTTGCCGATCGTGTCATACAGCCCGAGCGCATTCGGGGCGAGCCTTCCCGTGGGGTGCGTTGTGCGTTCGCTCGTCGCGTTGGTCCAGGCAAGATCCTCAAGAGAAGTAGTTACGTCGACCGCAGCAAACCGCGTGAACTCCGCGGGCGTGGGCAAGCGTGCCGCGAGCCCCGTGCGGACCTCAAGCCAGTCGCAAAAAGATTGCGCCGCCTGGCGTGTCATCCCGATCGCCGGGTACCCGGCGTGCCCCATCCCCCGGTCCGGCGGGACGTACGGCTTGCTCGGTCGCGAGACGGCGTCCGCGTCCGCCTCGCCTTCGGGCACATCGAGCGCATAGAGATAGATGTCATAGAGCTCCCACGCCACCTCGGTGCGGGCGACCCAGAGGTCGCCGTCCGAGTCGGAGGGAATTTCCACCAGCTCAAATTCCTCGACCGTTCCCGGTATACGAACGGTGCGCACCGCGACCGTGGCGGATTCCGGGCCGGAGTCGACCGCGTCCTGCTCGGCGGGCGGCTCCTCGCCGTGGGCTATGGTGACGGCGATGAGCATGAGGACCACGACCCATCTCGCTGCCGTGGTGATCACAGTCTTCGCTCTCCTCTCGGCGGGCGGGTGCGTCGGAACACACCCGAATAGCTCGCGGGTGGAGCGTACCGGCGAACGCTTTGAATACGCAAGGGTCGTGATGGGCAGCCGGGCGCGGATTGTTGTCTATGCACCCGAGGAGCCGATCGACGCGGTGCGGCGTGCGTTCGAGGTGATCGACCGGTGCGATCGGGCGATGAGCGACTACGACCCGAACAGCGAGAGCATGGTGCTCGCAGGTCGCCCGCCGGGGGTCTGGCACGAGGCGAGCCCCCTGCTGATCGAAGCGGTGCTGCGGTCGCGCGACGCGTGGGAGGCGTCCGACGGCGCGTTCGATATCACGATCGGCGCCGTGACGGTGCTGTGGCGCCGATCGAAAGAGACAGGTGTTGCCCCGACACGCGAGCAACTCGCTACGGCGCAACAGCGTGTCGGGATGAGCCTGCTGCAAGTCGATGCCGACGCTGGCCGGGTGCGTTTGGCCCGCGAAGGCATGCGCCTGGACTTCGGCGGCATCGGGAAGGGGCTCGCGGCGGATCTCGCACTCGCCGAGCTGTGGCACGCGGGGTTCGAGACCGCGCTGGTCGAGATCGGCGGCGATCTGGTCGTGGGGAGCCCGCCGCCGGGCGCCCATGGATGGTCGGTCCGCGTCTCGAACGGGGTGGCGCCCGGGGCAACGCTCGTGCTTGCGAACGAAGCGGTCGCGACGAGCGGGGATGCGTACCGGTACGTCGAGATCGACGGCGTCCCCGCGTCTCACGTCATCGAGCCGGCGACGGCGATCCCCGCGCCAAGCGGGGGGGCGGTCGCCGTTATTGCGCCCGAAGGGTGGATCGCCGACGCGGTCGCAACGATCGCCCGCCTGCGGGGGAACGAAGCCGCATCACGGGCGGGAGGACGCCTGGGCGGGGTCCGGCTGGTCGATCCGGCCGGCGACTGAGGGCCGGTGAGGATTTTTCTGTCAGGACGCGACGCGCGGGGGCCGGTCTCGTATGTATGGTGAGCCCTAACCGGGCATATCGTGCTGTGCCGCCGCTCCGGCGGCGTTCTGGAACTCATCGCCCGCGAGGGCACGCTCTTGAGGAGGGATCCACCATGAAGACGCGAGGATTGAGGGTCTTGGCCGGGCTGTCAGGGGCGCTCCTCTTGGCGGGGTGCTCGTCGAACCCCAAGACGGTGTACGGGGACTCCGGCGGACGGATTGGCACCAGCGAATCGACCGCCGCGGACCGGTACGGCCGCGAGGTCAGCTCGGTGACGCTCGTCGAGTTCGCCGACCAGGTCGCCCAGTCGCTGCCCGCGCGGATCACGTCGATCCCGGAGATCGCGAACCGCGACCGCGAGGCGGTGATGTATCTGGGCGAGATCGAGAACCGGACGAAGACGCCCTCGAGCGACTTCCGCACGGTGCAGCAAATGATCTCGCACGACATCACGAACTCGCCGGTGATGCGCCGGCACGCGGTGGTCTACAACGACCCGGCGCGCGTGCGTGACTGGCAGGACCGGTTCACGTCCGACGGGCCCGGTTGGTCCGGCGCGTCCATGAACACGCCCGAGGGGATCTTCCCGGCGAGCGACGTCTTCCTGCTCAACGGAGAGATGGGCGAGATCTCCCGCGGGCGCGGCGAGGTCAGCCTCTACGTCTTCGACATCACCCTCGTGCGGGCGACCGACGGGCGGGTGATCTATTCGGATCAGATCAGGTCCAAGGAAGCGCGGTAACCGAAAGGGCGGCGATGCGCGCACGGGCTCGGGACATCCTGCGGGTGGGCGCCGTGTGCGTGCTGGCGGGTGCGCTCGCGGGCGGGTGCGCGACGAAGCAGCGGACCGGGTCCACGCGGTTCACGGTCTCGGATGTCGAGTTCAGCGCGGGCGAGCTGCGCCGCGAGCTTCTGGCGGCCGAGCTGCTCGCCGGGCGGTCGCGGGACTCTCAGCCGTTCGTGATCATGGCGGGCGACGCCGTGAACCTCTCCAGCGAGCGTCTGCCCGAGGCAGACCGGTGGGGTGTCGTGAGCATGATCCTGTACGACCCCGAGGTGCGGGCGGCGTTCGAGGCGACGAACGTCTTTGTGCACCTGACGCCCGAGAAACGCATGCTGTTCCGGAGGTACGTGCTCCCTGGATCGAGTGCGGACCCGTACGACCTTCCCGCGGACACGCACCTGTTCAACGTCGCGTTCCGGTCGATCCAGCGGGCTGCAGCGGTCGCCGGTGGCGTGGCCGATGCGCGCAAGGATGTGTTCGTGGTGGACGCACAGATTACGGACCTCGCCACCGGGCGGGTGGTCTGGTCGGGCGAGACGAGCTTCGCGCGCCAGGCGCGCGGGCTGCTGCTGGACTGACGGAGGTTATTGTGCGCCGATGGGTGGTCATGCTGGTGCTGGTTGGTGCCGCGGCGCTGGGCGTCGGGTGCGCCGGCGGTGTGCGCCCGAGCGACGACGCCATCCTGCGCGCGATGCACAACGGTGACTACGGCGTGGCCCGCTCGATCGCCATGCGGGAGAAGACCCGAAAAATCAGCGACAAGCGGTACCTCCTCGATCGCCAGCTGGTGCTCTGGACGGCGCTCGCCGAGGGGGATATGCCCGCCGCGAACGGCGCCGCGGACTACACCTATGACCAGCTGCGCGTGCAGGGCGTGAACGCGGGCACGGACTTCGGACGGTTTTTCTTGGGCGATCAGGCCGTGCGTGTGTGGAAGGGCGAGCCGTTCGAGCAGGCGGCGGCGTTTGCGGCGGTTGCAACGGTGGACGGCGTGAACGGCGACTGGGGCAACATGCGGGCCTCGGCGCTCGGGGCGACGTTCCAGCTGCGCGAGCTGGCCGAAGTCGAGGGCACAGCCGAGAACGAGGTCGAGTTCATCGCGTCGGACTTCGAGCCGGGGCACGCGCTCGCGGCTTTGGGTGAGCGAAGACTCGGCCTTCGAGCGGAGATGGAGGAGTCGTTGCGCGCGTTGGTCGCGATCAGTCCGGGACTGGGTGGGCTCGCGGCCCGGATCCGCACCGGCTCGGACAACGCGGCGTTCATCATCGACTACGGGCTCGGGCCGGAGAAAGTGGCGGCGGGCGAGGACGGGTCGGTCGCCGCGTTCGAGCCGCGGACGCCCAGCGATTCCGCGGGCGTCGTCGTATCGGTGAACGGGCGCACGGGCGGAGCATTCCCGGTGCTCACAGATTACAACCGGTTGGCGAGCGATCTGAAGTGGACGAGCCTCGAAGAACAGCGCCGCGCCAAGAGCGCGATCGGAACAGGGCTCGTGTACGGCGGGATCGGGGTCGCCGCACTTTCGGACGACAGCGGGGCACAGCTCGCGGGCCTGGGCGCCGCGCTGGCGGGGCTGGCGCTCAAAGCAACATCGCGTGCAGACACACGCCAGTGCGTGGGCGTGCCGCAGCGGACATACCTGGCACTCGCAACGCTGCCCCAGGGCGTGTCGCTGGTGTCGATCGGGATCGAAGGGCGCCCGGGGGCTCGGGTTGAGCTGCCGGCGATCGAGATCGACGGGGGGTTTCGAGTCTTCTACGTACGGCTCCCCGTGCGCGGCCAGGCGTGGGGCGCGGGCGGGCGGGTGCTCTACGCGAACGACGCCACGGGGGCGCTCGATCGGCCCGAGTTGCCCTGGGTGCTCGGCGGGCGGTGTGTCCGTTCGCCCTCGCAGGATCTCTTGCGTGAGTACCGGGCCGCGGGGCTGCCCGAGTGGGTGACGGTGGGGGACTTGCGGATCATGTACGAGGAGGAAGGCGTCGCGATCTCGGGGTGGTCGGCGGGTGTGCCCAACGGGGTGCACGTGCTTGAGGGCGGCGACGCGATGTACGCGCCCGTGCCCGGGAGCGTGGGGTTCGTGCGGCTGTTCTGTGGCGAACACCCGGTGTATGTGGCGCGGGGCGAGATGGCGATTCGGATCCAGAATGACATGCGTTGAGCGCGCGATTTGGCGCGGGAAGGAGTTTGCGATGAGGATGATCAAGATGTTGGCGGCGTGCTCGGTCGCGGGAGCGGCGATGGGCGTAGCAGGGTGTCAGCCGACCAAGATCGCACCGAACTCGGCGCTGCAGGATCCCTTGCCCGTCGAGCAGTACCCGAGCATCGCGGTGCACCCAGCTCTGGCCGGGGCGATCGTGAGCGACTTTGCGCGCATCGGATGGACACCCGGGTCGCCCGGCCAGGTCGCGTCGCTCGAGGTTCCCGTGCGGAGCATCGCGCAGAACCCTGTATGGATTCAGCATCGGGCGCTCTGGTTCGACGCCGACGAGATGCAGATCGGCGCGAGCGAATGGCAGCGGGTCTTTCTGGAGCCACAGTTTGAACAGCGGTTCCGTGCGAACTCCGGGTCGGACGCGGTTCGGTACTGGCGGCTGGAGATCCGCCCGGCCCGGTGAGTGTTTCCGCAGGGACCAATGACTCGGCCGAGACGGTGACTCGCTCTGATCCCTGCGATCCCCTGCTGTATGACCCGAAATCTGTACCCCGAGCAGCCGTTGAGCGTGATTGTCGCCAGCCTGCTTAACGATCACCCGCAGCGTGAGCGGAGTGAAGTCCGAGCGAGCGTCGAGGAGCTCCGGGTCGTCCAATTCCCGGTCTGGAACCGGCAGGCCGGGAACCTCGTCGCCAGAACGGAGAGGGGGGGATTCGAACCCCCGTGGACCCGAAAGCCCAACCGGATTTCGAATCCGGCGCATTCAACCGCTCTGCCACCTCTCCACGCGCGGGCTGTCCCTCGCGGGCCGAAAGTGTAGCCGGGTGAACCATGGGCGGCGATCCCCGTCGTCGCTCCGACGGGAGGCGTAACGCTCGGTCTGGGCCGGCGTATTCACGCTGGGCACGGCGCGTACCCCCGAATGCACTCGAGCAGGAGCTATTCCATGTTCACCACCATGGTCCTGACCCTGGCGGTCGCTTCAGCATCGCCGGCTCAGGGCAGCCAGGACGCCAACCGAGCCGCGATCGGGCAGATCCGCGATGCGTTGGACGAGCGCTACGCCCACGCCGACCGCTTGGCGATCGATTGGGACGCCGAGTTGGATGCCACCACGCCGGACCTGCTTTCGGCGTCGAGCCCCGCGGCCTTCGCGACCGTGCTCGGGGGTGTGCTTTCCAAAGCCGAGGACGTCCACATCGCGATCGACTCAGGGCAGGGGCGCCGCCAGGTGTACAACCCGGAGGTCAAACCCAATTTCTCCATGGACGCTGTGCGCGAACGCGTCGCAGACCTGGACCAACGCTCGCGGAATGTCTGGGCCGGCACGCTCGAAGGCGATGTAGGTTATCTCCTCATCACGAGCTGGAGTGGCGACATCGAGCCGGCGGTCGGCGCGATCGAGGCGATGCACGACAAACCCGCGATCATCATCGACGTGCGCCCAAACGGCGGCGGGGACGACTCCCTCGCCGAGCTCGTCGCGCGGTGCTTCTTTGAACGCGAGCATGTCGTCGAACTCGTCGAGCTCGTGGACCCTTCTTCTCCGACCGGTTTCTCACGTCGGCACGAGCGCGCGCTCGCTCCCGAGAAGAACGCCGAGCCCTACCGCGGCAAGGTGCTCACGCTCATCGGCCCGGTCTGCTGCAGCAGCAACGAGACATTCATCCACATGATGCGACACGGCGCCGGCTCGACCCTCGTGGGCGAGACGACCTTCGGCGCGTCCGCCAACGCCCGCCCCCACGAGCTGGCGAACGGCGTCACGCTCTACCTTCCCTCGTGGCGCGTGTACGCGCCCGACGGGAGCGCACTCGAAGGCGTCGGCATCAAGCCGGACATCGCTGTGAAGTGGGACGACACGGACAATGGACAAGACCCCGTCCTCGATCGGGCGATCGAAATCGCCAGGCCGTAGTACCCCGCTACGCCCGGGCGCCGAGCGCCCCAACCACCGCCGCCGCGATCTCCCCGGGCTCGGCCATCCGCCCCTCTCCGTCGGTCCGGCACGCCTGCCACCCCGTCCCGGGCGCGATCAGCCCGAACCCGTCGGCCTCCACCTGCGCCAGGTTCCGCCGCGTCGCCGGCTGATTCCACATCACCTCGTTCATCGCCGGCGCCAGCAGCACGGGCGTCTTGGCCCGATCGACCGCCGACAGGATCAGCGACACCACGTTGTTCGCCCGCCCCGTCGCCAGCGATGCCAGGAAGTCCATCGTGCACGGCGCCACGACCGCGGCGTCCGCGTCCCGCGCCAGCGCGATGTGCTGGGGGTCGTGCGACTCAACGTGCTGCCACGCGCTGGTATAGACCGGCCGCCCGCTCAGCGCCTGAAACGTCAGCGCCGTCACGAACCGCGTCGCCGGCTCGGTCATCGCGACCGTCACCTCGGCCCCCGCCTGCGCCAGCCGGCTCACCACGGTGCACACCTTGTACACCGCGATCCCGCCGGTGATCCCAACGAGGATCCGCTTGCCTTCGACGTGCGCGCGCAGCCACGCCGGGTCCAGCGGGTCCGCCCCGCCGCCCGTGCTCGCTCCGTCCTTGCTCACGATGCTGTGCCCCGCGCCGTCCGCTTCAGAGCAGCGGCTCGTCCGCCGCGCTCGCGCCCACAGCGGTGGGGGTGTCGAACGTCAGCGTGATCTTGTCCTGGAGGATCTCCTCGATCACCAGCTCCAGGTCCGACCGGCCCTCGCGCTCGACCAGCGGCCGCGCGCCCTCGATCAACTGCTCAAGCCGACGCTGAATCAGCGTGCAAAGCTTGAACCGACCGCCGGCCTTCTCGACGATTTCGTCACTCTTGAGAGCTTCGATCATCCGCCACCCTTTGAATCACCCGCGGGCACCGACCAAGCCCCCATCAGGGCGGCTCGCCTATGCTTCCGCGATCGTCTCACGACGCGTCCAGACGGGGCCGGAGGCCCCACAACCACGATACTGACTGTAGACCCCATCCCCTCGCGAAGCGACACCCGCCCGCGGGCCACCGCCGCGCCACGCACCGGGATCCCCCCGCAGAGCCCCACAATGCCCCAGACGCCCGCCGCCACCGAGCCCACCTTCTCCATGGGCGATCGCGTACTCCACCCCACCAAGCCCGAGTGGGGCACCGGCATCGTCACCTCCGCCGCCCCCGCCCGCCAGGACGGCCGCGTCTGCCAGCGGCTCCAGGTCCGCTTCGACCGCGAGGGGCTCAAGACCATCTCGACAGCTTTTGTCCAGCTCCGCCCTGTCTCCGCCGACGCCTCGGCCATCGCCGAGCCCGCGCCTGCGACCAGAGACGACGCCGAGCGGTCCCTGGGCCAGCTCCCCGACAGCGCGACCGACCCGTTTGCCACCCCAGCGGCACGCCTCAAGGGAACGCTCGCTCAGTACCGATACGGGTCCTCGCCCGCCGACCTCTTCACCTGGGCGACCGACAGAACCGGCACCGCCGACCCGCTCTCCTTATTCAACCGCCACGAGCTCGAGAGCGCCTTCGACCGCTGGAAGAACACCCTCGACGCGCACCTCAAGAAGGTCGTGTCCGAGTGCAAGACCCTCGCGCCCGCGGAGCTGGCGCCCATCATCGCAGACGCCCCCGCGGCCGCCCGCGACGCGTTGAAGCGAGTGAACCGCGGGCGTTGACCCCAGTCAACGTCCCCGCCCAAACCCACCCGGGCCCCTCGAGGATCGAGGCCCGAGAACGCGCCGAGGATCGGCGCCCCTCGCGGCACGGACGCCCAGACACACATCTTCTCGGACACCCACGCCCTCGCCCAACTCCGGCACGAGTCGGCGCGCCGGTTGATAAAGGGTCATCCGGACGGGGAACACTCCCCGGCCTGATGTGCCCCACCGGCCCATCGACAACGCAAGAGAAGAGATAGGAATCCCTCCCATGACCGAGAACGAATTCCAGTCCAAGCTCGGCGAGCTCCTCGCGCAGATCGGCTCCCTCCCCGAGTCCGAGCGCCCCAAGCTCGAGACCCTCGCCGCCGAGTCCCGCCAGCGTCACCAGAAGATGAAGAAGACCATCGGCGAGCTCCAGGAGTCCCTGGACTACCTCCGCCTGAGCGTCAAGTACCTCGTCTTCGACCTCGAAGCCACCCGCCGCGAGAACAAGTACCTCCGCTCGCTCATCGAGACCCGCAACGACGAGGGCTGACCCCCGCCCGCCGGGGCGACGCCGGGCCCCTCGCCCGTTGTTCCCCGCCGCGCCCGGACCTACCCTCACCCCTCAGCCCACCCGGCTCATCCCGGAACGGTGCCCGAGAGGCTGAAGGGGCCGGATTGCTAATCCGGTGTACGGGGTAAACCCGTACCGAGGGTTCGAATCCCTCCCGTTCCGCTCACGAAAGCCCCGCACACGCGGGGCTTTTTTTCTGCGCCCGTCAATTCCCCAGAATCCCCGTGACCCCCGCCCCCGCCCGCCGCTCAACCCTTGTGCGGCACGCGGCCGCGATCCGGACCGACCGTCGGCCCGCCCGCGTGCCCGTCCAAAAGGGGGCTCCCCCAATGAACACGCAGACCACAACAACCCGAGCAATCGTCGCCCTCACCCTCGCCGGGTGCACCGCGACGGCAACCGCCCAGTCATTCCAACAGAACTCCTACTCCGTCTCGCACACCTTCGACCTCCAGCCCGCCGGCGACGTCGTCTCCGTCTGGTTCTCCGAGTTCCGGCACGCCTGGGTGCAGTCCACCCAAGGCTCGGACTGGGACTCCGTCCCGGCGCAGTCCCACCCCGAGTTCGACGGCTTCGGCACCGACTCCTTCGGCTCGCCCACCTGCTTCAACTCGGGCCTCGCTGGTTCGGCCGTCCCCTGCGATTGGCAGTCCAGCCAGATCTCCAACGCCGGCGCCAGCGGCTCCGCCTGCACCCTCGTGGACTTCCCGCCCTCGTTCGCCATCGCGTGCAACTCGCTGACCGTGGCGCCCTGGTCCGCGACACCCCCGTACCACATCCAGGGCTCGTTCGGCTCTTCCGGCGGTGTGCAGGCCGGCGTGCAGGGTCGCGGCGCCGCGTTCACCTACGCCTACAGCTCCTGCGGCATATCCGTCCGCGGCGGCACACAGCTCGCCAGCGGATTCATCCAGTGGGGCACGTCCTTCTACTCCGACGCCGTCGGCGGCGGCGTGGGCGCCTCCGCACTCGCCGACCCCGTCCACTTCATCGCCACCAACCTCAACACGGGCGTCACCGTCGATGCCGTCCTCCTGGACATCGACCTCGACTTCGACGACACCGGTCTCATCGACTGGAACCCCGCCGGGCTCACGGTGGACACCGCCGAGATGGACCTCGTCGTGGATATCCCGCCCACGCACGTCGCCCCGGGCCAGGAAGGGCGCATCGAGTTCCGCGTCGAGAACGGAGCCGTCACCGTCGCCAACGACTCGGGCATCTTCGACGGCCTCCTTCCCCCGCTGGGCACCGCCGTCCCCTTCGACATCCCCCTGCCCTCCAATTTCAACCTCGACTACGACCTCGCCCTCAACCCCGCCGACCCGTGGGACGTCGAAGCGATCCTCTCCGGCGGCGGCGACACCGGCGCCTCTCTCGAGCTCCTCGGCTGCCCCGCCGACCTCGACGGCAACGGCGTCCTCAACGTCGACGACGTGGACGCGTTCGTCTCCCTCTTCCTCGAGGGCAACCTCGCCGCGGACCTGACCGGCGACGAGGTTCTCAACGTGGACGACATCGACGCCTTCGTCGAGTCCTTCCTCTCCGGGTGCGTCGGTCCCGACGGCGGCGACGACTACCCGTACCCCTTCCCCGACTAACCGATCACCACACAACCGAGGCGTGCCCCATCGCCCCGGCTGAACACAACAACACACGCGGGCTCATCCCCCGCGTGCGTTGTTTTTTCCACTGCTCAATGGCTCGGGCGGATCGGCGCCGGCGCGCCGCCCACGGCACCGACGCAGGAAGCTGTTTCAACCGGCGTCAGGAGTCCCGCCGCCCGCCCAGCCTTCGGCCGTTACCGCCCAGCGCGTGTGGTCCTCCCATGCGCCCGCGATCTGAAGGTACTTCCGCGAGTACCCCTCGAACGCGAACCCGAGCGACCGCACCAGCGCGATCGACGCCGTGTTCGTGGGCATGATGTTCGCTTCCACCCGGTGCAGCCCGAGATCGCGAAACGCCCGGTCCACCGCCAACCGCGAACCCTCGGTGCCGTACCCCCGGCGCAGGTGCCCATCGCCCACCCAGTACCCCAGAAAACAGTTGCAAAACGCCCGCCGGAAGATCTGGCTCAGCCCGACCATCCCGACGATCGCCCCGTCCTCAACGCGAACGATCAGGTGCCGCTGCGTCGTCTCCGAGTCGTACCCGTCGAGCACGCGCGCAAACTCGGCCTCCATGTTGTCCCCGTGCTCGGAGATGGGCGACGTCGGCGCCAGGTGCGCCGCGCTCGAGCGCTTCAGCTCGCACCATTCTTCGAGGTCCGCAGCCCGCGGGTGCCGCAACGCGACCAGATCACCCGCGGCGAGCGCGCCCTCGATGTTCGTCGAGCCCATCGTCTTCCCCCCTCAAGCGAGCGACCGCGAGTTCGGCGATCCGGGGCGTCCCCGCCCCCGATGCGCGCGCGAACGGGTCGTACTCCTCTTCCTCACTCGAACCCCCCGACGCGATCATCGCCAGCCCGAGCGAGACCCCCAGCAGCACGATCAGCCCCGCCGCGACGATCCCGACCCGCGCCATCGGCCGCCGCGTGCGCACGAACCACGCCAGCCCGAACGCCCCCGGGGCCAGCCCGAGCGCCACGAGTGACGCCACCGAAAGCGCCTCCGTCTGCACGCCCGCCCCGATCATCAGCACGTACACCACGCCCACCACCGCCGTCATCGCCCCGCGTTCGAGCGTCAGTCGCGGCGCGATCAACCCCGCGATCGCCCCCGCGACCCCGAACGCGATCATGGGCGCCGCCGCGTGCATGCCGTACGACAGCCCGCCGACGTGCACGATCGGCCCCGCCCCCGCGAACAGCACCCCGACCAGCGCCGGCGCCCGCCACCCGGGCAGCAACGCGGCCCCCCGGTCCGCCATCGTCGCGACCGTCGCCCCGCCCAAAGCACCCGCGCCCATCAGCCCCACGAACCAGGGCGTCGGCACCGCGCCCGGGTGGTACCCCTCGGCGAGCATCCAGAACACCCCCGCGAACGCGACCGCGCGCACACACCACGCCCCCCACACCGGCAAGCGCACGAACGCCTCGATCAGCCCCGCCAGCGCAAACACGCCCAACGCGTGCGGGTACCGGTACACGTTGCTGTCGGGCCAGAGCGTCGGCCACCCGTGCTTGGTGTAATCCCCGAGCACCAGCGCCACCGCGACGAGCACCGGCCCCGCCCAGACGGGCCCGATCCATGCACGCACGCCCTCGCGTTCCGGCTCGTGCTGCTCTTCGGCGCGCGCCAGCACGCGCCACACGAGCACCAGCACCCCGAGCGTGATCGCCCCGGGCACCACGCCCCCAAACAACGCGAGCTTGGTCTCCATCGTCATCGCCCGCTCCGGTCCGTGTGCGTGGGGGCGCCGTACGGGCTCACCCGTCCGCTTCGATCGCGACCGTCAGTTCGATGGTGTTGCCCAGGGGTCCGTCGTCGGACAGATCGTCAGCCAGATACCCGCGCATGTCGAAGTCCGAGCGCTGGATCGTGAACGTCGCCTCGAACCCCATCTTGGGCGTGCCCCGCATCTCGCCGGACCCGACATCGCTGATGGTCGCGGAGATCTCCTTAGTCACGCCGTGCAGCGTCAGCTCGCCGGTCAGCGTCACGCCGTCGGAGCTCGTGCCCATGAACGTGATCTCCGGGTACTGGCGGGCGTTGAAGAAGTCCGCGTTCTTGAGGTGCTTGTCGCGTCCGGAGTTCTTCGTGTCCACCGAGTCGGCCTCGACGGTGATGTCGGCGCTGGTGACCTTGCCGCCCTCGAACCCGACGGTGCCCGAGAGGTCGTTGAACCGCCCGTAGAAGTTGGACGCGCCGATGTGGCGGACCTTGAAGATCACGTTCGAGTGGACGTTGTCCACCTCGTACGAGTCCGCGCGCTCGATCGCGGCGGTCTCAACGGTCCTGACGGCCGAGCCCGAAGCGCCCGCCCACCCCGCCAGCCCCGCGATGCCCGCGAGCCCGATCACAACCCCGCCGATTGCCTGCGTCTTCATCGTCGCCTCCTGAAATGCTTGGTGTGTCTGTGTTTGGAGCCCGAGCGAGCGCCCGGGCGAGAGCGTGCTGCCCCGGGCGAACCCCCGGAGCGGGCGTCTCATTCCCACTCAATCGTCGCCGGCGGCTTGGACGAGATGTCGTAGACCACCCGGTTCACACCGCTGACCTCGTTGATGATCCGGCTCGAGACCCGTGCCAGCACCTCGTAGGGGATCCGCGACCAGTCCGCCGTCATGAAGTCCTGCGTCTCGACGGCCCGGACCGCGACGACACTCTCATACGTCCTGCCGTCGCCCATCACGCCCACCGACTGCACCGGCAGCAGCACGCAGAAGACCTGGCTCGTCTTGCGATACAGCCCCGCCGCGACGATCTCCTCGAGCAGGATCTCGTCGGCGGCGCGCAGCACGGTGAGTTTCTCTTCGGTGATCTCGCCGAGCACCCGCACCGCCAGCCCCGGGCCCGGGAACGGGTGGCGCCAGATGATCGACTCGGGCAGCCCGAGCACCTGGCCCAGCCGCCGCGCCTCGTCCTTGAACAGCTCCCGCAACGGCTCGACGAGCTCGAACCCGAGGTCCTCGGGCAGCCCGCCCACGTTGTGGTGCAGCTTGATGTTCGCGCTGATCCCCGCGTGCCCGTGCCCGGACTCGATCACGTCCGGGTACAGCGTTCCCTGGGCGAGGAAGCTCGCGTCCTCGATGCCCTCAGCGGCCTCCTTGAAGACCTCGATGAACCGGTGCCCGATGCGCTTGCGCTTCTCCTGCGGGTCGGAGATGCCTGCGAGATCACCGAGGAACTCCGTTGCTGCGTCTACCACGCGCAAATCCACGTGAAAGTGGTCACGGAAGGTGTGCTCGACGAGATCGCGTTCTTTGGTGCGCAGCAGCCCGTTGTCCACGAAAACGCACGTCAGGCGGTCCCCGATCGCCTTGTGCAAGAGGGCCGCGACGACGGACGAGTCCACGCCGCCCGAGAGCCCGCAGATGACGCGCTGGTCGCCCACAAGCGCGCGCACCCGTTCGCACTCGACCTCTGCGAAGTCCGCCATCTTCCACGTGCCGCGGCACCCGCACACCTCGTACAGGAAATTGCGGAACATGTCCGCGCCGTGCGGGGTGTGGGTGACCTCGGGATGGAACTGGACGCCGAAGAACGGGCGCGCCGGGTCGGTCGATCGGACGGCGGCGTAGTCGCACGTCTCGGTCTGCGCGACGGGCTCGAGGGCGGCTTCGGCGAGGTGGTCGATCTGGTCGCCGTGCGACATCCAGACCTGCGTCGCGTCGGGGATCGCGTCGAACATGGCGTCGCGCGTGGTGACGTGCACCTGCGCGCGCCCGAACTCGCGCTTGGACGAACCCCGCACCCGCGCGCCCAAGAGGTGCGCCGCGAGTTGCATGCCGTAGCAGATGCCCAGCACCGGAACGCCCAGGTCGAGGATCGCCGCGTCCATGGTGGGGGCGCCGTCGGCGTGCACGCTCGCGGGTCCGCCCGAGAGCACGATGCCCTTGGGCTTCATCGCGCGGAGCTTGTCGAGGGCCCCGTCGGGTGCCATAAGCACGGAGAAGACCCCGGCCTCGCGGAGACGCCGGCAGATGAGCTGGGCGGTCTGGGAGCCGAAGTCGATGACCGGCACGACCTCGGTGTGCGGGTCGGTCGCGGCGGCCCTGCCAGCAGCGGGGGATGCGTCGGTCGATTGTGTTATGGGACCCGTCATGCGTGACTCCGTCCACGTGCCGCGGGCTCTGAGGCCCCGGGGCCCTATCCCCGGGTGCGAAATCGAGAATCCGGAGGGTAGCACGCGTCCCCGCGGGGGTTCACAACGGAAGGTGATGCAAGGCCCTGCGGCGTGCCGAGGTTAGTCGCTCCTTACGTGAGCGCGTGCCTCCCAACCCCTACACTGGCGTGCCCGCCCCACACCATGCGGAACTCCACACAAAATCTTGTCATTGTCGCGTGCTGCCTCGCGGTCACCGGGTGTCTGCCCAAGCAGCACGCGGCGTTCGACGCGCCGGCGCCGAACAAGCGCCTCGACGCGATCGTCGGGGCGGCCGGGGGCACCGACCAGGTCTCCCTCGACGGGCTGGTCGGGCAGCTCGAGAGCACGGACCCCGCAGCCCGGGTCCTGGCGATCCAGGCCCTTGAGCGCCGGACCGGTGAGACCCTGGGATACGCCCATTCCGACCCGGCATGGAAGCGAAGGGCCGCGGTTGACCGATGGAAGAAGTACGCGGCGGGGAAGGAACAGGCCGCCGCGACCCCAGGGAGTGTCTCTCCATGAGTGAACGCCCGCACATCCGGGTCGAGCTGCTGAGCAATCCGATCTACCTGAGCGGGGCGCGGGAGCTGGTCGGCACCGTCGCTAAGCGCCTCGGGTTCGACGATCTGGACTGCTCGAAGATCTCGCTGGCGGTGGACGAGGCGTTGTGCAACATCATCCGCCACGGGTACGGCAGGGCCCTGGACCGCCCGATCTGGATCTCGATCTGGCCCGAGGGGACCGAGGACGCGCCCGAGGGCATCCGGATCGTGATCGAGGACGAGGCGAAGCAGGTCGATCCCAAGTCCATGCAGGGGCGCAGCCTGACGGACATCCGCCCGGGCGGGCTGGGCGTCCACATCATCCGCGAGGTGATGGACGAGGCGAAGTACGAGCAGCGGGAGGGGCCCATCGGGATGCGGCTGACGCTGGTCAAGCGGGCCCCCCGCCCGAGCGAGCCGGGGGTGATCACCGACGCCGCGGCGCGGCTGCCCCTGAGCACGCACCGCTCAGCCCGCTAGAGTGTCGGCATGGGCGACCCCGAGATCGTGAGTGTGAACGCAGACGCCACCTCCGGCGCCATGATCGTGGCCCCGCGGGGGGACGTGGACATGAGCAGGTCGCCCGTGCTGCGCCAGTCGCTGCGGGACGTGCAGGGGGGCTCGCCGGCGCGGGTGGTGGTGAACCTGTCCGACGTGGACTACATGGACTCGTCCGGGCTCGCGACGCTGGTCGAGGCGATGCGGGCGGCCAAGGGCGCCAACACCAAGATGATCCTGTGCGGGATGAACGACAAGGTGCGCGCGATTTTCGAGATCGCGCGCCTGCACCACTTCTTCACGATCGTTGACTCGGTGGACCAGGCCGTCGAGGCGTGAGCGCTGCCGGGTCCACGCGGGGCAAGGCGGCCGAGGCGTGGGCGACCCGATGAACAACAAGAACACCCCGGCATCGCGCAGCGGGCGCGTGGCGGTGGTCCTCTTCCTGCTCCCCTTCGAGCTGCTGGGGCGCAAGACGCTGACCACGCTCGAGCACATCGGCGCGGTCATGTCGCTGCAGTGGCAGGCGACGCTCTGGATGTGGCGGGCGCTGACGAACCGCAAGGTGCGCGTGGGCAAGGCGGCGATGGTGTCGCAGCTGTGCCGCATCGGGGTCCAGTCGATCCTGATCGTGTCGCTGGTGTCGGGCGCGGTGGGGCTGATCCTGGCGTTGCAGCTGGCGCCGCCGCTGGACGACTTCGGGCAGCGGGAGAAGCTGGCGAACATCATCTCCGTCGCGGTGCTGCGCGAGCTTGGCCCATTGATCGGGGCGATCGTGCTGACGGGGTTCGCCGGGGCGTCGATCGCCGCGGAGATCGGGACGATGGTCGTCTCCGAGGAGATCGAGGCGCTCGAAGCGCATGCGTTGAACCCGGTGCGGTTCCTGGTGGTGCCCCGGGTGGTGGCGGCGACGATCGCGATGACGATCCTGGGCGTGCTGTCGAGCTTCATGGCGATCTTCGCGGCGCTGCTCGTCTCGGTGCTGGTGCTGGACATCCCGTTCGAGACGTTCGTGAAGAACATCCTGATCCAGTCGGACGTCGTGGACTTCTGGACGGGCACCGTCAAGGGCGCGGTCTTCGGGATGCTCATCGGCATCATCGCGTGCACAAACGGGCTGAAGGTCTCGGGCGGAGCCGCGGGCGTGGGGCGGGCGACGACGTTCACCGTGGTCGAGTGCGTGGTCTCGATCGTCGTCGCGGACCTGATCTTTACGACGATCTTCTTCGCGTTGGATCTGAATTAGGCAATGGGGAATTGGCAATAGGCAACGGGACGAGGCACCGTTCCTATCGCCAATTGCCTATCTGCGGTACCCCACCGGGTGCTCGAGCATGGTGTACGCCTCGCGGAGAGCGGTCATGCCGAGGAAGCCGGCCAGCGCGACGGCGCCCATGAGGGCGGCGTAGTCGAAGTGCCCGCTGCCGAAGAGCCAGGCGCAGGCGTAGAGCGGCATCCAGAGCGCACCGTAGCGGCGGATCTTCTCGGCTGAGCGCACGCCCGATCCGAGCGATGAGATCCGGCGGATCGCGAGGAACGCGAACGCGACGACGAGCACGCCCGGGAAGACCGGGGCCGTCAGCGGGACCCACGCGGGCCAGACGCCGGCGGACCCGGCGTGGCGGAACGCGACGGCGAGCAGCACGAGCGAGCACATCGCCCACCCGAGCACGCCGACGACGACGGCGCGGCGCGAGATCGTCGGGCTCTTGCGCGCCAGCCAGTGGGTGAGCCCCGCGACGACGATCGCGTGCGTCATCACGAGCCAGACAGGCGCGAGGAATTCGAGCCAGAGGTTTGGGACCATCATCTGCACGGCGTAGATGACGCCCAGCACGACGAAGCCCACGCCCGGGACGAACCGGGCGGCGGTGTTGAACGCGATGATGAGGGCCGCGAGCAGCAGTGTCACGATGACCGCGGGCATGCCGAAGGCGGTCGCGCCGAGGGCGGCGAAGATGAGCGTCCCCGCGACGGCGCTGAGCGCCAGCTCGGGCGAGGCGCTGCCCACGGCGAGCGGGCGGTCGAGCCCGAGGGCCCGGTCGCGATTGGCGTCGAGGAAGTCGTTAAGCGCGGCGCCGAAGGCGCTGAGCCCGATCGCCGCGCACGCGCCTCCGAGGAGGAGGAGCCAGAGCTTCTTGTCGCTGAGCGTTTGGTAGTGCCCTTCGTTCGGGTTGGCCCACGTCCAGAGGATGACGAACCAGACGTTCGCGACGGCGGCGAACGCCGCGGTCACGCGGGTCAGCTGCAGCACCGGCTCGAGCTTGCGGATGAGGGATCGCACGGCGCGATGGTACAGCCTCGGCGCGCGGGCCCGGGGGCTACCATCGGTCCCCGTGGATACGACCCCCCCCAGCACGCCCCCGACGCCCGGCGACCCCAACAGCATGGGCCCGCCCCCCGTCGCGGTCATCGTCAGCCAATACAACGGCGAGGTGACCGGCCGCCTGCTCGCGGGGGCCAAGGCGGAGTACCTCCGCCGGGGCGGTTCGGAGTGGTCGCTGGGCGTCTTCGAGGTGCCCGGGGCGTTCGAGCTGACCACAATGGCCGGCGTCCTCACGCGGCTCAAGGGGTGGCACGCGGTCATCTGCCTCGGGTGCCTGATCAAGGGCGAGACGAAGCACGACGAATACATCGCGTCGGCGGTCACCAACACCCTGGCCGGGCTGACGGCGCGGACGGGGATCGCGATCGGGTACGGGCTGATCACCGCGAACACGCCCGAGCAGGCCCTGGCACGGGCCGGCGGGGACAAGGGCAACAAGGGCACCGACGCGATGGCCGCGGCGCTCGAGACGATGAAGGCGATGGCGGTCGTCCGCCAGGGTGCCGAAGCGCGCAACGCCGGGGCGCAGTCGCGGGTGGGCGGGCCGTCGCCCGACAAGACGCGCCCGGGCGGGGGCGTCTGAGTGGCGACGCCGCGTGACATCCGCAGGCTGGCGCTCCTGGCGCTCTACCAGCTCGACGCGACGGGCGCCGCCGAGCCCGACTCGATCCGCGCGTCGCTGGACGACCTCGAATCGCTCGCCGAGGAGGGGCTCGAGTTCGTCGATCCGCACGCGGCCTTCACCCCCGCAGACACAAACAAGGCCTTCGCCATCGCGACCGGCGCGTGGGAACACCGCGACGAGGCGGACGCCGAGATCGTCGGGCTTGCGCCCGAGTGGCCGCCCGGGCGTCAGGCGGCCGTGGACCGGGCGATCCTGCGCCTGGCGCACCACGAGATCACACGCTCGGACGCGCCGCCCAAGGCGGTGGTCAACGAAGCGGTCGAATTGGCCAAGGCGTTTTCCACGGAGAACTCGCCCTCGTTCGTCAACGGCGTGCTGGGCAAGGTGCTCAAGCGGGCGCAGGGCGAGGCGGATGCGAGCGGCGACACGCCAAGCGAGCTCGAGCCCAACGGCGCCGCCCCGGGCGCCGCGGAGGGCTGACGCGTGGCCCTGTTCAAGTCCGCACTCGGCAAGCTCAAGCAGGGGCTCTCGCGCACCCGCGAGTCGCTGGGCGGGGGCCTCCGCTCGCTGCTCACCGGGCGCAAGATCGACGAGCAGCTGCTGGCGGACCTCGAACGCCGGCTCATCGAGTCCGACGTCGGCGTCGCGGGCGCGCGCGAGCTGGTCGAGTCCGTCCGCGCGGACCACAAGGCAGGCAGGATCGACAGCGGCGATCAGGTGCTCGACCACCTCAAGCGCGAGCTCAAGGCGATGTGGCCCGAGGCCGACCGCACGCTCCACTTCGCCGATGCCGCCCCAACCGTCATCCTCGTGACCGGCATCAACGGCGTCGGCAAGACGACGTCGATCGCCAAGCTGTGCAAGGCGCTGACCAACGAGAACAGGACGGTGCTGCTGGGCGCGTGCGACACGTTCCGGGCAGGGGCCGTGCGCCAGCTGGAGATCTGGGGCGAGCGCCTGGGCATCGAGGTCGTCAAGGGGCAGCAGGGGGGCGACCCCGCGTCGGTCGCGTTCGACGCGTGCGATGCCGCCGTTGCGCGCAAGGTTGATGTCCTCATCCTCGACACCGCCGGCCGCCTGCACACGCAGCAGGGCCTGATGGGCCAGCTCGAGAAGATCCGGCGGGTGATTGACAAACGCATCCCCGGCGCCCCGCACGAGACGCTTCTGGTGCTCGACGCGACGAGCGGGCAGAACGCGCTGCGTCAGGCCGAGGAGTTCAAGCAGACGGCGGGCGTCACGGGCATCGTCCTCGCCAAGCTCGACGGCACCGCCCGCGGCGGGATCGTCGTCGCCATCCGCACCGCGACGGACATCCCCGTCAAGTTCGTCGGCGTGGGCGAAACCCCCGACGACCTCGAACCCTTCGACCCCGAGACGTTCATCGAGGCGATGCTGGCGGAGTGAGGTTGACGCCCGCGGTGCCACGGGTTGACCCGCAGGGCAACCCGTGCGGAAACACGGCTCGCGCGGCGAGGACACGTTTGCGAGTCAAGCCGTGGCACCGGGCGGGGATTGAGGGGTGGGGTGAGAGTCCAACCCCACGCGCGAGGCTTAGGCCTCCGGGCCGCTACCCCTTCGTCTTCGCCCGCCCGAACTCCACCTTCCCCGGGCGCGCGCCCAGCGCCGCCCGCTCGCCCG